>NZ_JARESU010000029.1:0-101583 GCF_046027075.1 Paraburkholderia sp. RL18-085-BIA-A
AGAAATGAGTTTGCACGTGCTGGCGTACAACATGAAGCGGGTGATCAAACTACTCGGTTCAGAAGCGGTTATGAAGGCGATGCGGGCGTGACGCCCCGACGGGGTTGTTGAGCCATTGCGATACGCTCGGCTGTGATTTGACGTCTGTGTTCCCCAACGTCACCAGCCTCGACCTGCGCCGCGACAGGTTTCGTCAATTCCGGGTGGCTAGGCGTTTTGACACAGTCTGGGCCGATCCGAGACGGTGGTCGCGACAGCAGAGCCGGTTACCCGTCTCCCATGCGGCGGCCAACATCCACTTAAACGAACGACCATCTCAGAAATCGCCGCTAGCCGCAGTCAAACATCGTCATCCCCCACTCTCCGGCGACCTGGTCGTGGCGCTGAATATAGACGGCAGTATCATCGCCTCGGACCTTGAAATAGCGGTGGTCCGGCGCAAGCCAGCAGTCGAGTACCACCTCCACGACCCGGATTCGGCGTTTTCCAAGAAAGAACACACGCGGTGTCTCCTCGCCCTGATCCGCGGACGACCAGCGTACAGTGATACGTGGCCTACCCGCTGAGCCTGCGTCACCTGGAAGAAGTGATGTTGGAGCGAGCTGTGTCGGCCGACCATTCTACCGTACATCGCTGGGCTATCAAACAATTGCCGGTTCTCGAGAGAGCGTTCCGGCCGCGCAATCGCGCAGCCGGTGGCCCCGCTAATGGGTGTCGCCGCGCACGTTCTTGCGCCGTCGCCATCACCGTAACGTGACAGCGCTCTTTTCGGACGACTTTACCTCGGTTGACAGCTGCGTCAGACCGATTCATGGAACAGGGTCAAAATCCGCCTCTGTTTTATGATGGACAACGCCCATCGAGCGTAGTGTGGCCCTTCGCCTCAAGTTGATAACGCCTCGCCGTACGCTGGACATTCCTGTTGACGCGTCTATTCTTCATAGACGCGTCCGCTGCGATCAAGAACAACGTTTCCGCTCGCCTCGGCATCGTTATAGGAGACGCGCCGGAAAAAATGAACTGCAAACGCAACAGCCCATTGGGACTTTGGATGATGCTACCGGTGCTACGGTCCCTCTGGGGGAGGACTCGGCTTCCATGGTATCGCGGAGTTCAAAAGCGCCCTCGGAAACGGAATCGGCTTTCTGCCAAAGGCCTTGAAATCGGATGAAGGCGCTCGCCCAATGGATGTATTCCTCCTCCGTCTGTATGTCGTAGTAAGAATGGCGAAGCGAATCGCGTAGGTACTCATGCATCTTGTCGACTTGAGAGGGGCAACGACGTGGTGCCGCCAGTTGCCGTTGTTTAGTGGTATCCGTGTCCAGTCTTTGGGTCCGAAATCCGGTTCGTGAGGTGGTGGTTTCCGTCCGATGCGAAAGAGAGGCTTTTCATGAGTGAGTCTATGAATTCTGCGGCGTCGGGCGACGACGAGACACCTTGGGAAGAACGTCAAGCGATGGAATTGTGGAAGTACTTTGGTAGCGTCGGCGCCGCAGACAAAAATACGATGGTGACCGTGGAGGCCTTTCTACAGGGGTTCTCAGCGACAATTATCGGTTATGTGGTCACCAAACTCGTGTGTTTTCATCCCCTCGGCATCACGGAACCTTACGTAGGAATCTGCCTTGCGCTTCTCGGTTTCGTAATCGCATGCGTGGCCGGCTACGTCTCTCTTCTTTATGGAGGGTACTCAAACTGGAACTGGGCGAAAGCTGACGCAATCGCGCGCAGTCAGGTTTCGCGCGATCCGCGGTGGAAAAAGCTCCTCCCGGAGCACTCAATCGAAGCGGTCGATGGGACGCGACGTAAGGCGTCGGTATTCTGCGCCATCGCCGTACGACTTGGACGGCCATGCGACCCTGTTACGCAACTGGCGCCGATTTTTTCCCTTTACGCATGGCTCGCCCTCTTTACCGCGCTCTTCCATTTGCTCGTTTTTCTGTTGTCAGTATGCGACCTGCGACGGTGAAAATAGCAGGGTCTTGATTATCCATATTGCTGAGATACGCTAATTTTGCAAGCGCCGTCCACTAATTTTCACCTTCATCGGAGATCGACAGAGGGCCTTATCTCAAGTGAAGGGCCGCTGCCAGACTGATATTGTTGAAAAAGTCGCTGACCGTCGTTCTCGCAAGTTTTTCAGGGGCCTTCATACCCTTGACTGACGTTCGCGAGGCGCCTGTGGGTCGATCTGAGCGGTCGATTTTTTCGGTAGCTGATTGCAAAAGCCAGGAAGCGACTTTTTCAACAGTATCAGACTCAAAGCAGACACTCGTATGACCGTGTGACGGTAATGGAGAATGGCGGCTCACTAACCCAGTGGCACTGGTAGGCCGGCAGCAGCGCCACAAGTTCGCCGCGCCGGAGGTGCTCGCCAAACACGAAGGTCGGGCCATAAACCAGGTCAGCACCGCGATAACTGGTAACGGCATTGGCATCTCGAGCGAACTCCTCCCACGCATATTTGACCTTTTCGTGCAAGCGTCTGCACACGGCGAGCAACATCGAGGCGGGCTTGGTATTGGGCTATCGGTCTCAAGGACGCTCGCGGGGATGCATGGCGGAATGCTGGAAGCGCGAAGTGCTGGAAGGCACAAGGGCAGCGAATTCCAATTTTGTATTCCGCTCGCGACCGCATTGCGCGGCGAGACGGATGCCAGGCGCTCGAAGGCAACGCCGGCTCGCATGCCCCGATCGATTCGGATCGTCGATGATAATGATGACGCTACAGAGTCGCTCGCGATGATCCTATCGGATCATCAGGTACGCACCGCAGCAAGCGGGGAAGAAGGGCTGGCGATCGCCGCGGCAACAGAGCCGGGGTGGTCCTACTCGATCTTGGTTTGCCTGGAATTAGCGGCTACGAGGTCGCCAGGCGCCTGAGATCTCAGCAGTCGCGACAGCAAGTGCTGCGTATCATTGCTCCGTCGGGATACGGTCAGCCGGAAGATAAGGCGCAATCAAAGGACGCGGGGGGTGACCGGCATCTGGTCAAGCCCATTAGTATTGACGAAGCGCTCGATCTGATCGTTTCGATCTGGGTACCGAAACGACGCTATGTTGAACCTCGTCTCGCCGTCATAAAGGTCCGAGCCGCCAGCGCAGTACCGGATGCGTTTCGCAGGCCGGTATTGCCCAAGTACCGTTGCTGCTGAAGTCCCACGACGCGCCGAAGCTCTCCGGCCTGCTCATTTGCGAGGTTGTTAGGCCATTGACCTCGATCTCGGATTGAGTGGCCCGGGACGTTTCCTTGTCGTAGTACACGTTTGATGCGATGGTGCCTCCATTCGCGCCAACGACGGCAGAAGGGATGCCGTAGTACTGCGAGATCAACCCGGTCGAGAATGATTGCTCTATCCTGCCTGTGCTGGTCTGATAGTAGGCGAGGCCACCGCCACCTGTGAAATAGCCACCGCAGTCGCCGCAGCTGCTTGACGCTGAAGTGTTCCCAGTGGCGTACGAAGCGGATATCAGGCCCTCGTTGATACCGACGAGACCACCTGGGCCGCCATGTCCGAACTGGTCGACGCTACCCGTGGCATAAGACTCTCTGATGTTCGCGCCGCTGACGTTGTAACCGACCAGTCCACCCAGATATCCCTCGCCAGAGATACCGACCGAGCTCCAGGAGCGCTGCACCGTCCCGTAGTTGGTACCGACGAGTCCGCCGACGCCCGGCAGGTCGGTGATGGATTCGGAACTGATGGTGCCCGTCGAGTACGCGTGCGCAACCGTGCCGTAATTCGTATCGGCAACGAAGCCGACTGCACCATAACCGTAGTAAGCCGCGTCCACGATGCCGACATTGCGTACGATGCCGGCGGTGCCGACTACACCGAAAAGCCCGCTGCCAAGATGCGAGACCTTATGGCCCATACCGTCGAATTGACCGCTGAAAGGCGCCTCCGTACTGCCGATCTGGCGTACGCCCGCGCGCGCCTCGATGTCTCTGCCAAGTGCAAAGTTGCCTCCTGGGCTCAGCGATACTTCTTGCAGGTCATTCGCCGAATTGACGAGTCGATAGCCGGTGATCTGCGTGACCAGGCCGCTGTAAGCCGGCGCGGTCCATGCATTGCCGATTAACGTGCCGGGGCTGTAGGCGCCGTTCATGTCATAGAGGAGGCTCACGATGCCGGTGCTCTTCGACCAGTCGATCGTGCCGTGGTTTGCCACGCTGCCGGCATTGTCGATGCCTGCTGCGTCCGCTCGCAAGCTCAGGTTACCGCTGCCGGTGTTTTTGATTGTGGTCGCGGGTGCAATCGTCACGTGGCGAAAAGCCACGAGCGATAACGATGCGGGACCTTGCCAATCGAGACTGGACGCAACGGTCATATCGCCGCTTGCGCCATTCGTGACGGTCGCGGTTGCATCGATCGATGTGCCGGCGTTCAGGCTGCGCACGAACGCGCCGGCTGTCGCGCTATCGACGGTGAACTTCGGCGTCGACACATTCCAGAGCCCCGCTTGCACCGATGCGTCCGACTTTCTCGGGGCTGCGCAACAACGAAAGGGTAGGGCCATTACTTGGTCCAGTAATTGAGAATTGCGTTTCGAAAAAAAACGATCATCTACTAGCGCAAAATGGGAACGGCCATCAATCAAATCCATAGAGCCGATTGATCGGACGATGTGGATCTCATCAGTCTTTGTTTTTTCCATTATGGACGGACTTAGCCGTCGCCAGCCTACTCTCCAAACCCCACCACGTTCCGGCGCCTTAGCTGCACCACGTCGCGAAGTGGAGGCGCCCCAAACAGCCGGCTATATTCACGGCTGAACTGGGAAGGGCTGTCATACCCGACTCTGATCGCCACCGACCCGACATCCCCGTGCTGTCCGAGTAACAATTTCCGAGCCTCGTGCAGCCGCAGTTGCTTCTGATACTGCAGCGGACTGAGCGTCGTGACAGTCTTGAAATGATGATGGAGCGACGACACGCTCATATTCACCTCCTGCGCCAGCATCTCCACCCGCAAAAGCTCGGTGTAGTGATTCTGGATCCACTCGATCGCCCGCGCGATCCGGTACGTCTGGCGACAAACTGTGCGGGCCCAGCCTTATGCCACGTTTCGTGGGGGCACTCTCTCCTTCCCGCGACTACCCCCATCTGAACCACACCAGTACACCGACAACGAGCGCGACGACTACTGCGATCCCGATACGACGTACCACCAGGCGTTTCTGGGCCTTCCGAGCGATCACCACCTCGTACGCGCCGGCAGCTTTCGCGCGAGCGGCCTGCGCGAGCATTGCAACCTCGCTCTCCCCGAGTTGGCGTGCCATGTGTTCCAGTGCCGACGCGCGCCCTTCGAGAACTAGGAAGTCCATCTCCTCCTTGCCTAGTGAGAACTCTGTTGTCTCGATAGGCGAGGGATCAACTACGACTACATGCTCACGATTCGCGTCAATGATTGCGTAGTCGTCACGCGTTGTCGCGATCTCGAGGACGTCGCCAACGACGCTAGATTTGGTGAGCGGACTGAGCACCTTTGGTCCCATGTAGATGCCGAGAAATGGTCGATCGGGATACAGATCTATCCACTCTTTGAGCGGAAAGTTCGCGAGGAGGCCTCCGTCATAGATGGGCTCCCCTTGCTCCGTCGGCGGCTTGAAGAATCCCGGGATGTTCATGCTCGCCCGAACGGCGAACGTGATGAGACGATCCTGGCGCGCCGCGGGATCTTCCGAGTCGAAGCGCACCAATCCGACATTGCGCTGGGTAGCGAATACTACAAGGTGCCGATCCGCGTCGCGCATCATCGGAGGTTGGACTCTGCCGGTGCGTTCGCTGTAAGACTGCTTCACTTGAGACCAGAACCATTCTTCGAAGCTTCGTCCGGAGTGGAGGTAGCGGGCCCGTACCAGATTCCACATTGCGCTTACCAGCCCGGAGTCCTTGAAGGACCCAAAGTCGGTTTCCCGCAAAATGCGCTCGAGATCGCCTGCCGAACAGCCGAGCGCCATCAAGGCAGCGACGATCGCGCCGGCCGAAGTTCCAACAAATTCATCGAACTCGTACCAGCGCTCCAGCTCCAGGAGTGCTCCCACCAGCGCAAGCCCCTTGACGCCGCCGCCCTTGAGGACGAGCGCACGGCGTTCACGCACGAGCTTCGAGCCTTCCGGCGGCAAGCCGAGTCGAATCTCGGCAAGCATGCGGTCCAATGCGCTGCCGATCTCCGCGTTCATCTTCGCGGCGAACGCTTTCCGACAGTTATCGCAGATTGTGCCGCGGTAAAGGGCGGTGATGAGCTGCGTGCGGTCGCGTCGCTTGTGGAAGATGCAGCCAGGCTCGTCCTCGTGCGACATCCGCTCCGGCGCGATGAAGCTCATCGCGAAGCGAGTGAGGAAAAAAGCCAGGTAGGACTTGCGCGAGGCGACGTAGGACTCGAAGCCGTGCGTTGTGATCACGGCGAGGCCATGCTCGGCATCGTGACTCCCAAATAGGTTACCAAGAGATGAGGAGGTGAGTCTCCCGTCGACGATGGCGATCAGGTATCGCCTGTCCCCCTTCGCGTACGACCGATATTCCTTGAGCTGCGCGAATACGTCATCGTTGAGGTACTTCTCGAGCCTATGCGGATACAGGTACCGGCGTAGATGGGCGGGCGCAAGCGCGAAGACGATTTCGCTGCTCGTGCCGGGCGCACCCTGCGCGTGGTTGAGGAGGCGGATCGCTGCGCCGGCGTCCGAATATAGATTCTCGCTGTAGCAGATGACCTCAATGTGATATGGCACGGTGCATCCTACGGGAGGACCGTAAGCTGCGGGTCATCGTCGCCGAGGAGCAAACCCGTTTGCGTGGCTGCCGCTCGAATGCCGTATTTGTAGTCACCCGGGACCTGTGCGACGAACTGCGGGGTTGCCGCCCAATGCGTCACCCTAGTGATCAGCCCGATACGGACACCCTGCACTTGTGCAAGCTGCTGCGAGAACGCCGCGAAGCTAGTTGGGCCCAAGGCTGCAAATTGTGGGCCTAAGAACGGAGATTGCGCCCTAAAATAAACGGTCCACGAAATAAGCGGCTGATTGGGCGCGTCAGAGACGAACTCCCAGGAGATGGGCTCGCCCGCAAGGACGCACACGGGATCGGGTTCCGCAAATATGCGTCCTGTCTTCTCCAATGTTACTCGGACCTTCACTACGCTTCTCCCATTCCCGTTAGCGACAAAAAGGCTGACCGGCGCTTCCTCTGCGACTCTAGGGTCGTTTGGACGCTGCGGTCAAGCCGGGGCCGTGCGGTCCGGAACGCTCCGCGAAGTCATTGGATACAGCAACACCACCAAGTGTGGCGCAGGGACCCGACTAGCGCAGATTTTCACGTCGATCGATCGACCGCTACGCGGCGCAAGTTCGAAGGTCCCTTTCTGGCCGCACTCGGCCTGTCGGGAGTGGCGCAAGACGAACTGGTTTTACCGTCGGGCCAGTCCAACTAATTCGCATTGCAAATCCGCCTAATCCAACGAATCCGGTTCCGCGTTGTATGGCGCGTGACCGAATTCGTTGGCAACTCGTTGATTACAGAGGTTCCCAATCTCATTATTTCGGCACCCGCGCAGAAGGCGTATCAGCAAAGCGGGGTGCTGAACGCAAATGCGGCCCTCTGGACAGCCTTCGCGGTGCTGGCGAGCATGCTTACGACGCGATGGCCGGGATTCTGGAAGGGTGAACGGCTGGGCGCCGCGCCGCGGACCTTCTGAGCTTCTCCCGCGACCCGACGCAGACTGCTTCTCTTTGAGGCGTGGCCCACTTGGGCGATATCGGCTAGGCCGCCTGCGCTACTGCATCGACTTGCGCTTCTGTGACAAACCGCGACGCGAAGTTCTTCGACGTACCGGAAATCATCAGCGATTCGCGCGCTCGCGTCATGGCGACGTAAAACAATCGCCGCTCTTCCGTTTCCGTCGACTTCGCATCGGGTACAACGGATTCCTCCGATCGCGCGATCCAGACGTGTTCCCACTCCAGTCCCTTTGAACTGTGCATGGTAGTCAGGATCAATGCGCCAGGCGTCGGCTCATTGTTTTGCTGCCGCAGGAACAGTAATCGTTCAGCGAGCGAGCCCTTGAGCCGCGTCAGAACGTCGTAGGTCGCCTGTATCGTTCGGATTGCACTTTCTTTCTTCGCGTATTTGAGCATCCACTCGTTCACGCCCTCCAGCACCAACGAATAGAACTTCCGATCGCAAAGGCCGCGCCACTCGGCAAGCCGTTTCATGAATTCGCGGTAGTTGGTTGCCACATCTTCGGGCAACCCCAGCTCCACCAGTTCGGCGCGCGGCTTTTGCGTCAGTTCGGCGCCCATGCTGGCATGCAGCGAGCGCAGCTGCTCGGCTCTCAGGCCCAGATGCGCCAGTACGGCATCCAGCCCGGTTTCCTTGATGCGCTCCACGATTTCGAGCAGATTGCACATCAGCGCGCCCTCCGGGCGGCTCAGCACAGACGCCCCCGACGCACGGTAGTACTTCACCCCGTGCGACCGACAGACGGCTTCCAGCGGATCGAGAATGCGATTCGTCCGCGCGAGGATCGCGCAGCTTTCGCCCTTTGCCAGCAAAGGTGCGAGTGCTTCAACGGCTGCCGTCGCTTCAATGTATTCGTCCGCATGCCGCGATGTCAGCACGCTGCCGCCGGGCCCCTTCTCGGCGCGCAGCACTTTCGCGATACGGTCGACGTTGTTGCGGATGACACGGTCAGCGGCGGCAAGAATCTCCGACCGGCACCGATAGTTGCTTCCAAGGACGACGGGTTTCGCGTCGAATTCCTTGATGAAGGACTCCATGCCCCGATAGCCAAGCGCCTCGCGAAACGCGTAGATACTTTGATCATCGTCGCCAACGACGGTGACGATCGAACCGGCTTTCGCATGTAGCTCGATCCAGCGGTACTGTAGCGGATCTGTGTCCTGAAATTCGTCGACAAGCAGGTAGGTGAAGGGATACGGCAGAATCGTGCCGTATTGCATGCCCTCGACGGCGAGTCGAAGCATGTCCTGAAAATCAATCTTGCCGTTTCGGGCGAGCGCTTCCTGATAGGCGTGATACAGCTGACCGTCCGCGCTTTGCGAATCGCATTGGCCGAAGTTCGTCTTGATTTTTTCGATCGTTGGAATGACGTCTTCGGCCTTCCCGTCAAAGCCCAGATCCTGCATAACGCGGATCAGAAGGCCAAGCCTGTCGCCGTCGCTTGCAATATCGAGCGGACGTGAGCCTGGCCGCTGAAGCTGCTTGTAGGCAAGAGAATGGAATGTGCCCGCGATCAGGCGCTTCTTCACAGCCTTGCCCGCCACCGCAAGAATCCGCTCACGCAACTCGATGGCGGCGTCCTTTGAAAACGTCACCGCCCCGACCATTGCGGTATTCTCCTGAAGCAGGAGCGCTGCTTTGGTGGCGATCGTTTTTGTCTTGCCCGCGCCTGGGCAGGCAATCGCCACACAGTTCTGGCGCAACTGGGCGACTTCCCGCTGCTGGGGGTTCAACTCGTCCAGCATGCCGCCCTCCTTACAGGCCGCGAACCGTGGTCATCAGCCGCAGGTGCGTCATGTAACCACGAACGCCCAGCGGGTTGACCTTCTTCAGGAAGCGCACCGTTTCGTCATCCACATCCGACTGGTCACGAATGCCGTTCCAGACCATGAAATCGAAGTGATCCATCACGCGGTCGAACTTCATGATGGCCGTGAGCACGCGCATCGAGAAACGCGAATACACCTCCACCTGCAGGTCCAGCGCCGGCATCGGGATCGACGGTTCGAACACAAATTCGCCGTTCTGGTGAAGCTCGGCTTCCTTCTGCTGGCGATAGCCATCCGTCACGCGCGCCACTTCCTCGACGTGCTGCTCGATTGCGGCGATCTGCTTTTCGAAGAACTTGTCGACGGATTTTTTGTCGTCCACGCCGAAGGTCGAGTCGCCGAAGCGCTGCATGTTGACGCTCATGCGGTTCAGGTACGGCCACCACTGTTCGAACAGCGGCTTCAGGCGCGTGTGATTCAGACGCACCTGGGCGGGCACAACCGCAGCGCCAGAAAGCTGGCGCTCCATCAACTGACGACCGATTTCGCGGCGACGCTTGATGATGGCGACACGATCGCTCGCGGGAAGGTCACGGAACAGCTTGCGCGCCCTTGCTACTTCGGCGCGCTTCATGTTCGCGTCGTCGGTCGAAATCACACCTTCCTTATGCAGACGGTCAGCGTCTGCCTCCATCTCGGTGAGTTCGCGCTCGAGCTCGCCTTCGCCTTCGGTGTCGGTGCCCGCATGTACTTCGGGCGTGCCCGATGCGTTCGCAGCCGGCGCTTTTTCGAGATCGGTTTCTGCCAAAGTGCTCATCTGTGCCTCTCCTTGGGTCGGACCTCGTCCGAATTCGTTGTTGGTTAATCGGGCACACGAGACCGTGTCCCAACAATGTCATTGTTGCGATGGCGAGAACCGCGGAGCGGCCGAAACGCGCGTTATTTCGAAGTTCTTTAAGGCAGATTCTGCGCGCACGCCTCCGCACCGACACGGGAAAAGCAACGCAGAGGAGCATCCGTGTCGCAACCGGCACGAATGGCGCTGGGAGAGATGAAGTGGAGAGAATGCGGCGGGGGCGTGGCGTCGTCGCTATTACACGTTAAAGCCACTTTGGAGGAAAGCCCCGGAATTTCATATGTCATTCCGGGGATCAGATTACAGCGAGCCTTCTATCGGGATGACTGGAACGACTCAGCAGCCTTCCAGAGCAACGCGCCAAGTAGCGCGGCAACCGCAAGCCAGTAGCCGGCCAGCACCGGAACCGGCGCGACGAGGACACCAAACAGCGTGCCCGTTACCAGCAACAGGCCGTGGCCCGCAAGATGGAAAGACAGCGGGCTGACGAAGCCTGCGGCCGATGCCTTGATCTTTCGTCTGGCTGTCCCGTCGATGAACATGCCAAAGGCGAAAAGTAGCGTGCCGACGATCCAGATCTTCATGACCATTGCGCGGAACATCATCCGATAGGCCAGCAGCCAGAAATTCTCGGTCCACGTGTGGGCGAAGCTCGAAAAGCCGCCATCGTTCATGCCCCCGACATTTCCCGATGCAGTAAGCGTGCGATGCACGATGCCGTTGTCGACGAACGAGCGTTTGAACAGATCGTTTGCCGACCTGATGGCTGCGTCTGCCCGGTCCTGCCCGACCGATGCGACAAGCGAATCCGTCTCCGCATCGGGAATCTCAAAGAGCTTGCGCTCGGGAATGGCTGGCATCACGGCAATCGCGAGCACAGGTACGAGCAGGAACCAGACCTTGAGGTGCGAACCAAATCGGCTAGCCATGATGCAGGACCTTCACAACGAGCAGAAAAGGAATTGCGATCGTCGCAAGCAGACCGCCCCAGAAAAGCTGCGGGCGATACAAGGAGATCGACGCAAGCGCATAGCAGCGCGCGCCCGCACCCCACGTGAACTCCTCTGGCGGCGTCGCACCGGGCTCGTCGAAGGCGCTGGCAGTGTCAAGCGCACGCCGCGCCGTGTCGACATCAACCCCCGACAACTTCGCTATGATCGTAACGGTGAGCGACATCGTATTCCTCAAAGTATCGACGGAACGCTTCGCCTTGCAGCACGCGTGACGCCAGTTGAAAAGCTGCAGTGCGCTCCGTGATGTGCTCCGGACACCGCTCGTCAACCGTCTCGAATTCGCAGTTGGGCTGCCGCTCTTCGAAGACCGGAATGGGCTCCAGCATCGGAGACCAGACGCTCAGCTTGTCACCGCGGCGCGCGACGTAGCGGCGGGCGTAGAGCGACTTCGCGGGCTCGAACAGTCCCTGCATGAAGGCAACGTGCTGATCGCCTGTACGCTTCGCCCGCTTGAAGCCGCTCAGTGCCGATTCGATCATTTCGGCTGCGAGCGGACCCTTCTCCCCGAGGAACCGCTCACCGACAAAGTCGGCCACCCTTGAACACGCGAGCTCGAGATCGGGCGCAACGTTGAACACCGGGATCAGCTTATGCGACAGTTTGTAGTCGCGAATGATGTTTTTGAAAACAGCGGACATTTGTTTATTTCAGCCTTCAATGATGGGAATTCGGCCCTGATACACGGCACCGCCAGAGATACGCATGAAATACTGCAGGTTCGGCAACTTGTGAATTATGGGCATAGGAATCAACGGCACTTTCTCCAGTTGCAGCGTGCGGGACTGGGACCCGCTGAACTCCATCGCATGCGACTCGGTCGAGGTGTTCGTGCTATTCGAAATGTTGACCACCCGAATTGCCGTCTCCCCCACCTTGTCCGAGAACCACTTGGCGGTATCGCTATCTTCGAGTCTAAGAATTATCTGGTTATTCAAATTACCCAAAACCTGCAGCATTTTCGCTGCGTTTCCGAGCTTGGCTTCAAGATCAGCCCGAGCCTGAAATGCGACAAATGCCTTGAACCCTGCACCACGTCCCTTGTTCAGAATCTGGATCACCTGTTCGTTGATCGCTTCCGCGATTTCGTCGATGATCAGCACGACATCCGGCTTCTCCGCATAGAAGTTGTAGATAGAACCACACACAGCCGCCACGTCCGACAAGGCCATCGACGCGATAGCCTTCTGCACGATGTTGTTCGACAGCGAATCGAGGCCCATGTACAGGACGGCTTTCTGTTTGATGATCTTGTCGATGTCCCAGATCTCCCGGTCGTCCTCGAAGTCATCCGCCTTCGGTGCAAGCATCAGCCCGGTTTCGCCAGTAGCGAGCATCTGAAGCAGTGGCAGCGCCGATGCAATGATCCGCATGTAGTGCTCGCGGTCATGCGTATGGGTCGCAATCAGTCCGTCGATGGTTTCATGGCCGAGATCGTTGGCGGCAAAGCGATCCGTGTAGAGCTTCGCCATTCCATCGACCAGCGACACGTCGTTTTTGCGCACGGAGTCTTTCACCGTCTGCGCGACCGTCAACTCTTCCCAGGTCGGCAGCCCGTTCTCAACGAAGAAACGGCGCAAACAGCGATCCAGCAGCGTGCCGATGCCTGACTGCGCATATTTAAGGATTGAGCGCAGGTTTGGCTTGTCCCCAACGTACAGTTCGCCTTTGACCGCACGGTCGATGAACAGGAACGCAAAATCGCGAAATGGTCCCTCTTCCATCAGTTGCGCGATGCGAGACGGAATTTCAGACGGTTGCGACCAGTTTTCCAGCGGATTCAGCCGGATCGACTCGTGCGGCTTGGCCTGGTTGAAATACAGGAATTTGCGGCCAGCACGCGCGCACTCCTTTTCGACGCGCTTCTTCCAGTCATCATCGTTCTTCGGGTCGACAATGATCAGCACGTCTTTCGGGTTGTGGATGACCTGTGTTGAGATGACCTCATACGTGCGGGTCTTGCCCGATCCCGTCGTACCGCCAACCAGCGTATGCCCGCCCATCGCCTTGTAGTGAAACGGCACGCGAACCTTCTTCGGCTCCATGCCATGAATCCACGACGCGCCTTGCGGCATCCTGTCGCGAACGCTATCTCGCGGTGCAAAGATGCCCTCGATACGCGCCTCGACTGAGCGCCCGATCTCCGTCTTGTTCAACCACTTCGGAAGAGACGGTATGTCGGTCACAGGCATGCGCAGGATGTCGTGCGCGATCTGCGTGTGCTTCTGCGTCCACTCGAAGCCGGTGCCGAGAAACATGGAGTCTTCACGCGCGCGCATCTGGCGCTGCGTTTCCAGCAGCTTGCCGATAAGAATCCTGCTCAGCCACTTTGTTGAAATGGCCATGCGGAAGCTCAACGCGCGCCAGACCTGAATCCCCCGCACGACAAGGAGGACGAGCGCTGCGAGGGCGAACGCCCAGCCGTACGGCATACCAGACAGAAGGATGCCGACGATCGCGAACGGCCAGACGATCAGCGGCCGGAACTCGTAGATGGGGCGGAAATGGTTGATGTAGCTCATGCTGCAGGACGCTCCATGATCAGACGGCCGGCACGCTCGACGATGCAGATGTCGGCGCCTGAAGCACGCAGGAGTAGCGTGCGTTTGCGCAACTGTTCAACGAGCGTGTCATTTGTCATCCCGTACGCGCCGATCAGGCGCTTCTGCACCGTCAGCCCCTTTTCTTCCCATGCGACTTTCGCTTTGCCCGAGGCAACGTCGTCCGCCAGCGCGCGGAAAAACTCGCGCATCATTGCTGAGCCGGGACCGAGGACCTCATTCAATTCTTCCTCGGTCGGGCCGGTGCGTGCGCCTTTAGGCGTACTGGAGGTGCTCTTCATCTGGGAAGGATCGACGGCCGACGCGCTCTGTGTGCCCGCGGACGTGTCCGGCATGCTTGCGACTGCGCCGGCGGTCTGCTCCTCACTGCGCTGCAACGCGTCGAGCAACGACTGCGAAAGCTGCGGAGCGCCCGGCGCCGAAGCCTGCGGCGCTGCTGGTTCAACGGAAGCCGGTGCCGGTACGTCCGCGGCAGCCGCCGACGCCGCCGGTTGTGGCGGTTGTTGGCTCGCTGCCGGCGGCGCAGCCTGCTCCGGCCGAAGCTCCAGTGCGACATGAGCCGCCGACGGCACTTCGAATTTGACGGGTGCGAAGACACCACGCTGCGCCTTGCGCTCGAACTCGACGGCCACGTCCATGGCCTGACGCACGACCTTGTGGACGAGAGCCTCGAAGCCCTGCGGGCTTTTGTCGGGATTGATCGCACCAAACAGGTCAGACAGCACAGCGGTATCCAGGCCGGATAGCAGCTCGGGGGCAATAACCGTCTGCGCATACATCGCCGTGCGCATCCGCTCGCTCTTGAGCGGTGCAGCACGACGCTGTACGAGATATTCGCCCTCGCCAATCCAGTTCCCAAAAGCGCCGTGCGCGGCCGGATTCCACTGGTCGTTATCCGACGCGCGCACGAACTCGAAGTGTCGGCACGGCTCGTCGAGCGACGAACACGCCGCGGCGAGGAAAACCGCATAGATGTATTGCGGTTCAAGCCGCCGACGCTTCTCGGAAGTCATGTCGGCCGCAAACTTTTGCCCACCCGCGAGCCGCATTGCGTAGAACGTCGATTCAATGGAAGCCCTGAAGGCACCACCCGGCTCCGCATGCAATTCAGGCGTGAGTGGCATGGATGAAAACCACGCCGCGCACCGGCGCAGAACCGAGAGCCACTTTCGCTCGAATTCTGCTTCGGTGCTCTCGTTGGCACACTGTCGCACCAGCTCTATACGCTTCTGATGCGTCGCCAACAGTTCTTTTACCGCGATCGGACGATGGGATACGGTCATGGGATAAAGCTCCGGGCCAGCTTCATCGCACCCGTTCCCGTCGCCCCAGCGCCGCTGCCGAACATGCCAGCCAGCTTTGGAATCTCAAAGGACAGCAGCAAGATGAAGACCGCCAGATCGAAAGCGTAAGCGCCTGTCACCGTGGCGCCAGTAGCCTTCGTGGCATTCTGGACCGCGTTCGTGATGTTGGCGCCCAGGAGCTTCACCAGAACCGCAACCATGACGATGTACATGCCCGAGTGGATCATCCAGTCGAGCCACTTCGTGAAATAGTTCCGCGTATAGCTGGAAAAGCCGAGCGCAATTGCAATCGGCCCAAGGACAATACCCACTGCAGCCTGTATTTGTCCCACCGCGCTGTAGTACGCGAACACGATGGAAGCGATCAGGATAACGATGAACGCCAGTAGCAACCCTATCGCGTCGACCATGGTCCCCGTGATGTCCGTAAGGAGCTTGATGTTCAAAACGCGGGTTTTCAGGGCATCGAACATGGTGCCCCCGAGCGTTGCAAGCTGCGTGGAGATGCCGTTATCGGCACCGCCCGATATGTCGGTGGCAAGCTGCTGGAACCATGTCCAGAACCCCGACGCCGACGTCGAATAGCCCAGGTACAGCGCGACGAAGATGCCAAGCACCGCCAGTTCCTCGAACAGGTTGACCCATGCCGAAACAGGATGATGCGTTCCTGAGAAGCGGACGCCCACCAGTACAAGGGAAATGACGCCCAATCCCCATGCAAACTTGCTCGCTTCGCCCATTACATTGGCGCTAGCCGTGACGGCCGCCGGGATCACGCCACCGATTAGCCCCTGAATCTGGTTAATCGCGTCAGTCGAGCCTTTCGTGAAATCACCGTTCTGGCTTGTCAAAGGCTGTGCGGTTGTTGACCCTGACGCGCCTGTCGTATCCGCGAACGCCGCCGGGGATACAAACGAAGGCACGAGAACGCAGAGCGCCAGCACCAACGTCCTGATTGCACGTAGTAAAAAGTCGCTCACGCTCATTGCCCCAGCACCTTCGACGTGCCAATAGTGGCGTTGTAGGCCGCGCGTTGCTGATCCAGTTGTGCCTGCAACGCCGCCTTGGCTGTGTTGCTTGACTGATCGTCTGCCGTCTTCTGCGCCTGAACAACGCTATCGGCCTGCTGTTTCGTGGCCATCATCTTCAACATGTCGCCATTCTGGCTCGCGACGATATCCAGCATGTGGGTCGTGAGTTGAGCCGTCGCCTCAGCGGTCGGCGACATGTTCAACTGGTCCTGGATTTCCTGCCGACGCTTGGCCAGAACGCTAACGTGAGAAATGACATCATTGCCCTGCTGAAACAGCTGCTTGGCCGTCTGGTCGTTATTGCTGATCAAGGTAGCCTGATCATTGAACCACTGGGTCGTAGACTTGCCCGATTGCGTAATAAGCGCCTGTACCTTGGTCGCGTACTCCGCGTTTGACTGCAAGCCGCCATAGAGCGACTTCATCGTATCGGTGTACTTCGTCAACGTGCTCAGGTCGTCGGTGATCGTGTTGGCCTGCGCGAGCATCGCGGCCGGATTCAGGTTAGTCGCCTGCTTCAACTGGTTGAGCATCATCTGATACTGGTAGGCGATGTTCGTATCCTGATAAACCTCACCTTTGACTGCCCCGATCGCTGAGAGCGTGTTCTGGATAAGGTTCGTGGGATCGATGACAGCAAGCTGTGCGTGGCTTTGCTGAGCAAACCCGAAGGTCATCACGGCGGCCGCGGCGACGGTTCTGAACAGTTTCCTTGTCATGAGAATGGATCTCCAGAGAATTGAGCGTTAAGCATTCGCAAGGACGTCGCGCACGTACGCGTCCTGCCAGTTATCGACGCCCGACTTCACGTGCTTGTCGAGCAGGGCTTGTGCGCGGCCGTCCGAGCGCAGGTAGGCAAGCGCCTCCTTCGGGAAGGCCGCCTGCAACATGCGCGTCTGCGTGGACGTCACCCACAGGTAATCGCGGTTGGGCACCGCAGTCGAGATCATCTCGATCTGGTGTTGCGTGAGACCAAACACGTCGCGATAAAGCGCCAGATTGTTGATCGCGTCACTGTTGGGCAGGTAGATGATGTTCGGGATGTTCTCCTTCAGAATCTCGAAGTCCGGCACGCGCGCCAACTGCCCAAGCGATTGCGTCGCCATAAGCAGGGCAGCGTTCAGCTTCCGGATGGTCACAGCCCAGATTTCCAGGCGTGCATAGAATTTCGGGTACGTGAAAAAGAAGCCCGCCTCCTCGATTTCGATCACGGTGTAGCGCTTCCCATCGAGGATCTGTGCGATGCGGTAAAACGCGTAGTCCATGAACAGCGCCGCGGCGACCGGGAAGTTCTGGAACAGGTCGCCCATCTCTATGGACAGATCGTCGGAAAGCGAGAAACCGTCTTCGACGTGATCGAAGAACCGGCCGTTTTTCTGACCCTCGGTCCACAAGACCAGGCGCTCGCGCAACTCAATGGGCAACAGATTGGTCAGCCCGGACAGTCGCCACATTTCCGATGAGAAACCGAGAGCGAGTGTGCGGATGCGGTCATAGATCGTCGCTTCATCCTGCGGCGTGCAGGTGTAATCATCGCCTTCGATGACGAGCGTCACCCATTCGGCCACATATGACCAGTGTTTCCGGTCACCAATGAGAGAGAGCGGATTAACCGAGGTCGCGGCCTCGAAACGGCCTGTTGCGTCGATGAACCGGCCACCGCCGAGCAGCGTCGGGATGCGTGTCGAGCGGTCCTTGTCAAACCGGATACGGCGCGCGCCGTGCCGTCCCGTCTGCGACATCAGATAGTTAAGCAGCACGGACTTGCCGGCGCCAATCGGACCCACGACAAGCGTGTGCGCCTTGCCACCCGGATGGTGCAGATCCACGTTCTGTAGCGTCCGGTGCCGCGTGGGCAAACAGGTGAGCGGGCCGGTGCGTTTGCCGGACTGCTGGCTCAGCCATTCGTTGACTGTCGCGCCCTCGCCTACGCTGCACAGCGGTGCAATATCCGATACCGCGGGGGTCTCCACAAACTGCAGGCGCTTTTGCTGGTCCCAGCGTCCCGGCAAAGTCGAACTCCATGCCGCGAAGAGGTTGTCCTTTTCGGGAATGACGCCGAAACCGGCATTGCCGATGACGCCGACAACCTGACGCGTCGCGTCTTCACATTCCTCCGGCGTCCTGCCGTAGACGATAACCGAGATGTTTGCGAAGCCGTACTGTTGCCCTTCGGCATCGAGTTTCGCGAGCGCATCGCTGGCTTCCTTCGCGAGCATCTCACGACCTTCGTCGTTCTTTTGCTCTTCCTTCGTTGCCCACTGTTTGAGGATGGCAACCGGATTGAAGGCGGCGACCTTGTAGAACCCGCGGATTTTCTTGATGTAGCTGCTCGCGCGCGAGTTGTCGAGGAACCGGAACATGACACACACATCCAGTTCGGCATCGACCTGCGACAGTACATCGAGCGCCGCTTCCTGAAAACCCATCCATTCCTTGACGCCCAAAATGCGCGCGTAGACCTTGCCGTGCGCCGATTCAAACATCAGCTGGTCGGCCCCGATCGTCACGAAGGTCTCTGTCAGATGCGTGTCGAGCATTGTGACGGGGTACCGCACGCGGCGCTTGGGCGTGCTCGGGTTCGCCCGCTGATGCAGGAATGACAGGGCATTCTGCAACTGAAGGCGCTTCATCTTCAATCGCGTGACACCGCCAACGAAACCATCGATGACAGCTTCGAACCGCTTGATCTCGTTCTGCAATTTCGTGAGATCAAACACGAATGCGCTACGCGCGAGCAGGAGATCCTTCGTCGCCTCGTACATGGCGACAAAGACGTTCTTGCCACCGACCGTCATGTGATAGCCGATCTTGTCGAAGATGCGCGAGAGACCCGTTTCAGGCGTGAACGCCAACGCGAGCGAATGCGAGTTGCGGAAGAACTTGCCACTGCCAATGTTGGCCTGATTGATGGCGTCCACTTTTGCGTCCGCTTCGGACGCGAAGTCGCCGTCGATTCCGCCTTTCACCCGACGATGGGATACCCGCCACCATGCCGTGACCCGATGGTCGAAATTGCGGCACGCGTGGTCCAGATTGTTCCGGGCGGCAGTGATATCGCCCGGGTTCGGGGTGTCCGCGTCGATGCCCTCGAAATCGAACACCGTGACCAGCGAGCCGTCTTTGTCGAGCACGAGTTCGGGCGTTACCAGGGTCATCCAGGGAGCGATTTCCTGCACCGCGCGTCTGGTGAACGACATTTTCAGCATGGAAGGTCCTGATCGAAACCGTAAGGGCGCTTGAATCGCGCACTGAATTTTCCGTGGGGCTCGGGTGCGTACATGTCCGGATAGCGGTTGTAGACAAGCATGACGAGCCGCCACCACGGATCTTTAGAGCTACGCCAGCGCAGGTAGAGGTGAACGACCACGCCGACCACGAGAAAGGACGGTGTCCAGCTCGTGTAGGTGAGCAGCGCTGTGATCGTGCCGTTCAGAATTGCGAGCATGCGATCTGCGCCGCCCATCTGGCGGGGCAGCGACAGTCCGCGGCTGACCTTGTGCTGACGCATATCAGCAGGCGACGGACATATGGAAGTGATCCCGCATGATCGGCACCGCAACCGAGGCGATACCCAGGCCGATGAGGACCACCGAGAACGTCTTGGCGATGTTGCTTTCGGAGTTCGCCACGGCAACGCCGCCCAGCGTGATCAGCACGATGCCGATACCGTAGAGGTAGGGACCGCTGATGAGGTTGCTGATCGTGCAGATAATGTCGGTCAGGCCGGTGAGCGAAGAAAAGTCGCCCGCCGCCATCGCTGCAGCCGAGGCCACGCTCAACAGTGCCCCAACGATCATCGGCTTGCCCGGTCGCAGCTTCTTCGCCAGTGCAGCGGCCGTACTGAAAAACTTTCTTTGCTTCATTTGATACTCCTGTTAAAAAACCCGTCGTAGGTCATAGTCGTTGTTGCGAAAGCCCCGGATTTCGAGGATTTCAGAGACGTGTCGCAATTCGCCGGTCCGTCTGAAATGCACCACGTAGTTGAAGCAGTCCGCGATGTTCTTGCGCATGTCGGCCAGCTCCCAGCGGGAGCCGGGAGGGATGCCGAGCATCGCAAGGCTTTCGAGACGGCTGAGCGCCGTTCTCGCGTTGTTGGCGTGAAGCGATGCAAGACCGCCGTCGTGGCCAGTGTTGAGCGCCTGCAGGAGGTCGTAGCCCTCGCCGCCGCGCACTTCACCAACGATGATCCGGTCGGGACGGAAACGCAGGCATAGCGCGACGAGCAGTTGCGTGGTGACGTTCGTATCCGCGTTGGAAAGCAGGCGGACGCGGTTCGGAACCTGAACCTTCAGCTCCATCGTGTCTTCGATGGTGATCACCCGCTGGTCCTCAGGGATGACGCCAACGAGCGCGTTGAGAAACGTCGTCTTGCCCGCCGATGTGCCGCCTGCGACAAGGACGTTCTTGCGTGACTGGACAAGCGCAGTCAGCGCTCGCATGAGCGCTTCGTTCTCGATGCCGTCCTCAAAGTGGATGGCTTCGGCCTCTTCAGGTTTCGCGTGCGCTTTTGCGAAGGCTCCCATGCGGACATAATCGTCGAGCGACATCTTCGACTCGCGGTGCTTCCGGATACTCAGCGCGTGCCCGTCGATGGCCGTCGGATTCATCACCGCCGCGATACGCAGGTTCTTGTGACCGGCATTGATGATGCCCTTGTCACTACCCGCACGTGCCGACTTGTCCACGGATGACGCGAGTGAGTGAATCGCTCCTTCCAGATGCTCCGGCCGCAGATCGACGTTCACGCGCGACATGACGCCGCGAAGCTCGATCCACACGTTGCGATGGTCGTTGATCATGATTTCCGCAATCTCCGGTGCGTCGAGATACTCCCTCAGCGGCGAAAGTGCCTGGAAAAACATATCGACAGCGCCCGCTTTGAGCGGCTGCAGCTTCAGTACGGGGTTATCGTCAAGGTCGGACATGCAATGCTCTGATGGCGGTCTAACATGCGACTATTGTTCTGTCTGTATCGGCCAGACGGGCTTCAAAAGGCCGGTGAAATCACGCGGCTTTCGCGTCTCGAACCAGTTGTCATAGATTCGCTCGCGCCTTGGCAAAGGCGTCGAGAGAGGCCTCAGATGAGCGCGGCATGACGGAGTCGTTATTACGCGTTAGGCCCACTTCGGCAGAAAGACCCATAAAAACGTGTAGCTTTCTGGCGCACGAGCGCGGATAAGCCAGATACCGACTAACGACTGGACGATCGGGATAGGGGCAGCCTCGCGGCCCGACCCCTCCCACACCACCGTGCGTACGGGTCCGTACACGGCGATTCGGATCAGTTACCCGGCGATGATGAGCCGACCGATGGAAGTCCAAGCGAGCGGAAGTAGCGATTGGGCAACGCAATGCTCAGCGCCGGACTGCAACTTAGGCGCCATGCACTGTGCGGCGAACCCGCCGTCTGGGCGGCAAGGTCCCGGCTCACACCCCGCGCGACCAGCTTCTTGAAGCGGGTCCGGCCGCGCTTCCACTGCTTCCAGAGGAAGCAGCGAAGGCGGCGGCGAATCCATTGATCAAGTTGCTGAAGTACACGAGGCGTTTCACAGAAACCGAAATAGCCACGCCAGCCCGTCAGGTATCGTTTCAGCGAGCCGATCAACTGGTCAACGCTGACCCCGCGCGTGCGTTGGGTCAGTTCCCGAATTCGTGCCTTGAAGCGGGCGAGTGCCTTGGGCGCGATGCGCCGTTTGACCTGTTCCCGCATCAAGAAGGTGAACCCCAGAAACTTACGCGTGTGTGGCCGCGCGACCGCGCTCTTCGATTCGTTGACCTTCAGCTTCAGCCTGCCGGTAAGGAAGGCTTTCAGCCCCGCCATCACCCGCTGGCCCGCGCGTTCGCTGCGTACGTAGACGTTACAGTCGTCCGCATACCTCACGAAGCGCAGACCGCGCCGCTCAAGCGCCCGGTCGAGATCGTCGAGCATCAGATTGGATAACAACGGTGACAGCGGACCGCCCTGGGGCGTCCCTTCGTCCGTTGCGCCAACCAGTCCGTTCTCCAGCACGCCCGCCGTCAGGAAGGAGCGGATCAGCTTCAGGACACGCCTGTCGCTGACACGCTTTGCCACCCGGCTCATCAGGATGTCGTGGCTCACGCGATCGAAGAACTTTTCGAGGTCGAGGTCTACAACCCAGCGGTATCCCGCCTGAATGTAGCCCTGCGCGCGCTCCACGGCCTGATGCGCCGAGCGTCCCGGACGGAAGCCGTAACTTGAATCCGAGAACGTCGGGTCCCACTGCCTTTGCAGCACCTGCAATACCGCTTGCTGGACAAGCCGGTCGAGCGCAGACGGAATGCCGAGCTTGCGCACGCCACCTCCATCCGGCTTGGGTATCTCGACCCGCCTCACAGGTTGCGGCCTGTACGTGCCGTTCAGCAGCGTGACCCGTATCGCCGGCCAGTGCTCCCGCAGGTGCGCCGGTAATGCCTGAACCGTCATGCCGTCCACACCCGGTGCACCTTTGTTCGCTTTCACACGTTTCAACGCCCGTTGCAGGTTTCCCCGCTCACAGACTTCTTCCATCAGTCGGTCACAAGCCGACGGGCTTTCAGTTTCGGGGTTCGCCGCCATAGGTTCAGCCCCTCGATCACCGGCCTCCGGGGCTTCACCCCTTCCTCCGCTGTCAAGGACGCGTTGCGTTTTCTGCTGCTCTCCCATGTCGAGTTCTCCGGCTTACTCGCCGCTCTTCTCCGTTTGGGCCTTCAGACGTTGCCGTCCTACTATGCCCGCTGCTGACTCCTGCACGGTGGTCAGCGGCCCTTACGAACCGCTCAGTCCTGAATCCAGGACACCGGGCAGGCCTCCCGAGGTAATCGCAACCGCCTTCACCACACACCTGCCAGATCTACCACCCCGTGCCTTGATGGTTGTGGACTTCGCGATCATTTGCTCGCTCGTCCGCCCGGGTAGGCCTCATATCTGGTTTCTGTTCGTCAGGTCGTGGCTTTGCTACACGCTTCCTTCAGACCCCGCCTCGCGACGACGCCCTTGCGTTCGCTAGTCCTTCGCCCCATCAGGCTGGACAGGGGACTTTCACCCCCAAGCTGTTGCGCATGCTCGGCGCACAAAAAAAACCCGGCGCTCGGCCGGGTTTGGTTAAAGAGGTTCACCGGGTAACCCGGGTTCAGCAGATGACTTCCACGGTTTCGCCGAAAGGCGCCCGACGTGCCCGCGTGAGCGGTGTTGTCGAGGCCCACAGCACGGGGTAATGCGGCGCGAACGCCGGAAACGCCCCGTCCATGTCCGTCAGATAAACCAGGAAGGCCGGATTGAGTCCATCGGCAGCGACTCGGTTGAAGGGATCGGTAAATGCCGTCCCACCCCCACCCCGTACCGGCTTGATCTCCGGCGAGTCGCCCCGCTCGAAGATTTGCACCTGCGTGACGCGCTTGTCGCAGTCCATCACGATCAGCCGCGCGGGCTTGAGCGTGTGGAATACCGAAAGGATCTCGGCATCGAACTGCGCCTGCGTTTCGTCGAACACCGAACCGCTCGAGTCACGCACGAATACGGCATCCCCGACCGCCGGCGTATGCAACGAGGGCAGATAGAACCCAAGATGCAGATACCGGCGATTCGGCTGGGCGAAGCTGTAGTCTGTCGGCGATGACTGCTGCGCGAAGCGATGAAGCACCGCGCGCCAGTCAACAACGGGCCGTACTGCCTCGCCAGCCATCGCCTGAAGGTCTCCCGGCAGCTTGCCGCGCATCTTCGCCGCTTTCGCGGCCTGCACGACAGCAACTTTCCACTCGGCCTCCTTCACAGGTTTGTCAGTCCCCGAGTACTGGCGGACCTCACCGCACGATGAACCAGCAGACGGCTCTGGATCACCCTGGCCGTCACCTGCCTGCGGCTGTGGGCCGCCACCTTTTCCGTCCGGCCCTGACGACTGGCCATCCGGTTCAGGTTGCTGCTGCGGTTGCGACTGCTGATCGGATTTAGGCTGCTGATCAGGTTTGGGCTGTTTCTGCTTTGCCTCCTGCGTCAGCGCGCCATAAATCTCTTCAACCGACTTTCCAGAAAAGCGTGCGTCGGTCAGCGCGCCCCTTGGCAACACAAAATCCGACGAAGTGAGAATCGGAGTGATGGCGTATTGGCTCGAGTCGCTCCACCGACCGGCTTCTCGCGCGCCCTGACGCCAGCAATGACCGTTGGCCACCTGCATGACTTTCAGCGCCAGCACGCCCCGCAGTTCAAGGTCGCTCAACTTATCGACATATTCGGGGTTATAGCCCAACGATTCCCCGTCTACCCAGCATTCCTTGGTCGACCTGTCTTCAACCATTTTCAGGCGCAATGCGAGCGACCCGAAGAACGGTTGTGACAGAACGAGCTCAGTTCGCTGTTTGGCAATGCGCGGATGGACCGCGCCATTGCCAGCTACCGTCACGGTGCGATCCATGAGCGCCCCCTTAAGCAACGAGGCGCAGCTGCGCGCTGTGGTCCGCGGGCTCGATCTCCGTTTCCGGAGTGATACCCATGAAAGCAGCCATCAGCCCCTCGATCTCCTGTGCCTTGCTGGCCACCTGGGACCGCAGGACATTCGACTCTTTCAGATCCGCACCCGTGTGAACGGCGAGATGAGTCTTCGCCTGATCAAGGATGTGCGTGAGCTTCGGATCGTTGGAGAAGTTGAGCTTCGGCAGCAACGCGCACAGGTCGCGCACGTTGTTGGCCACGTCCAGACGCACGTTGCCCGTCGCATACAGCCGCGACGCCATCTGCGAAACAGCCGTATACATCCGTTCGACGAGATCCTCGTTCGCGGTCGCGATCGACGCCAGCACGTGCTCATCGAGTTCGCTTTTCAGCGTCGTCAGCACGTCCGCAGGCAGGTCCACGCCGAACTGGCTGGCATCCGGAAAGGGCAACACAGCCATCTTCACGCCAAACTTGGTCGACAGTTCCGCGAGGGTCGGATAGTCCGCCTCGTTGAACAGGCCGTTCAGTTCCGCGCGAGCGCGCTCCTTCAGGTCCAGGTAGTCGGTGAGGAATACGGATACCGCCAGATCGAACTCGTCTTTCAACGAGCGCATCTTGTCGGCGAATTCCATGTAAATCATCGTCGGCAGCAGGCGCACCCCGAGCTGGTCGTACTTCAACGAGTGATCGTAGAAGTATTTCCGGATGCGGCCGGCAATCGTTACCACCTCCTGGAAACTCGGAGAGTTTTCGGGTAGCAGGCGTTTGTTGAATCTGCCGATGCCCTTTGCATGATGCTTGTTCTCGACTTCTTCGGTGGCCTTGCCGTCGAATCGACGGGCAACCCACGTGGAGATCGTGACCGAGCAGAGCATGACTTTCGACTGGATGTTGGTGTTCATGAGAAAACTCCGTATAGAAAATGAATGGATGAGACGAAAAAAATGGCCCCGCGTGTCCTCGCGGACACGGCAGAGCCATGAGTGATGAAGCTGAGAAAAAAGTGGAATGGAACGGCGGATCAGTCGCCCTTGATGATTGCGCCGATCTCGCCGCCCTGCGCCCGGATAAAGGCGTAGGAGTTGGCGATTTCCGGCGTGCGCTCCAATGCGTCACGCACGAGTAGCGCCGCGAATTCGCGATGCCCCGCTTCGATCATGCGTTCCGTATAGGTCACGACACGATCGAAGTTGGCTTCCGTCGCGCGCGCAGCCAGAGCGGTTGCGATGGCGTAGAGCGTCGACGGCGTCTGGGGGATCATCGCCTTATCCGGCGTAGCCAGAAGCGCATCGGGGTTCGGCAGTTCTCGGTAGATCTGCAGGAAGCTGACGAGCTCCGTTGCAGCACCTTCGCCCACCGATCCCGCATGCGAGATGTGCTCCAGGTGTTTCGGCACCACGCCCATCGTCTTCGCGATGAAACCCCAACTGCGGGGACTCGGCGTGTTTTCGATATCGCGTGACGTCTTCTGCACCGAGAGCAGGTCCGGACGGAATCGCAGAAAAGCGATAAGTTCGGGCGGCACGTTGTTTCGCACAGCCCACTTCGTCCAGCCGTCGATCGTCGCTTCCAGCTCGACCACCGTTGCGAAGCGCGAAATGACGGGATCAAGAATCCCCGTCACGCCCGCGTTATCGGTCCGGCGGTTTGTCGCCGCAAGAAACGTCACGTGCGGCGGCAAGACGTGTTCGCCGATACGGCGGGCGAGCAGAAGTTGCATCTTGGCGGCCTGAACGGCGGGCGAGGCCTGCCCCAGATCGTCCAGAAACCAGATGAGCGGACGTCTCGCCTTCATCGCGCGTTCGAGATCACCAAACGGCAGGAACTTCGCGTTCAAGCCGTCTGGCGCCGGAAACGGCAACCCTTTCGAGTCCGTCGGATCTTCAACAACGGGATGACTGATGAGCAGTTCGTGATCGGTTGCGTGCGCGACCTGTTCGACGATATCGCTCTTGCCGATACCCGGTCGACCCGTGATCAATACCGGCAGACGTTTCGGGACATACAGCGTGAGCAGTTCAGTCAGTTGTGCGGGCGTAACTTTCATGATGGCTTTCCAGAAAAGAGAAAGCCCCGAAAGGACTACGCCCGTAGGGACGTGGTCCCTGAGGGGCGTTAAAAAGGATGCCGACTAGTCGGCGATGTCGATGCGTCAATGACGCGGGTGAAGTCCTCAGTGTAGGGAGCGCGGCGCGTACGCAATGCCCTAATCGTCGTCTTTTCGTACCGTCTTACGCGGCAGGCAGTTGCCTCGCCCCTGCTTCGAACGGGCCGCGGAACTATGACCGAGTTACCCTTGAGGCTGGTCGGGGCGGACGAGGAGGAGAGCCCTGTAACCGGCGTTTGGTATGCTCTAGACCCTCGACTTCGCCGAATAAACGAGGTTCGCAATGAGCAAAGTATTCCGAGCCGTCATGGGATTGTGGCTTGCACCGGATTTCACAGCAGTGATGGAGGGAAACGCGGAGCCGCCTCGTATCAATCACTCCAAGGTTGATTTCGGGGAACTGGCTACGGCTCTCCGGGAACTGTTCCCCAACGGCCCGCATGTGCGCATCCGCGTCGCGAATGACACCGTTGATCAGGTGACCGTTCATTATCGGAGCGGTATCTCTCTGGCGACAGCGCCGACCGGAAGCATACGTTGCGAAGACTTCGGCCACGCCTTGCTGAACAACGCCGCCTCGCAAGATGGCGACGTCATCGACGTACGTCGTGCCTGGCAACCCCTCCATTCGCTTGCCGACCGGAATTTTTCGCCGCCACCAGTATTGATACCCTTCATCATTGAGTCAGCCGATTTCGAGGACGCCATGATTTGGCAGGCCTCGGCTAAACCCAGTCTTGGATTACCCTTCTTACCCGATGCGCTTCAGGAAATGTTGGGCGAATCGAGGGGCGACAAGACCCCGGAAGGCGAGCTACCAGAAGCGATTCGTGAACGACTGGGACGTATCTTTGGTTGTGAGTTCTTGCCGTCGGCACTTCTGGACCGGATGGCCATGGATAAGCCACCGAAGGAGTACGGCCTTTGAGCGAGAGTTGGGACCCCACCCCAACCGGCCGAAGCTCGACCGTCTTCATCTCGCCTGCCAGCTTTATCCCCGCCCTCGCTGCACAAAGAATAAGCGAAGGGCTCAAGGGGTAACCCCGTCATAGTGCCGAACGGGCGAAAAAAAACCCGGCGCGATGCCGGGTGTATTGAAGGGAATTGTGATCAGACGTGAT
The DNA here is from genome assembly GCF_046027075.1 of Paraburkholderia sp. RL18-085-BIA-A. Classification (NCBI taxonomy): domain Bacteria; kingdom Pseudomonadati; phylum Pseudomonadota; class Betaproteobacteria; order Burkholderiales; family Burkholderiaceae; genus Paraburkholderia; species Paraburkholderia sp. RL18-085-BIA-A. Next base: position 27,932 of record NZ_JARESU010000029.1, read on the forward strand.
GGGCTACCAGCGACTGCGTAAAGACCGCCGGATGAATCCCGGCGGGCATGCGGGCCGCGTGCGTGCGAACAAGCAGCTCGCGACCCTCGGGAGTCCCGGCCGCATCCCAGTCAGTCTGAAACGCCTCGTCGAAACCCGCCAGCGCAAAAATCGCCCGGCGACGGGCAGCAGCGCGCACGCCGAGCAGCTTCACGCCGAACACCTCGCGCACCGTTTGCTTGGAGACGCGATTGCGCTCATCGGGACAGTCCAGCAAGTCCAGCAGAAACCGCAGATCACCGCTGTCGATCGCTACGGAGATTTCGTTACCGAACGCAAACGTCTCGCGACCATGCTCGAGTTGCGCAATCTGCATCCGCTGGTCGAAGTGACGTTGCGAGATGCGTTCTTCCGCACGCTCCTTGCGCAACTGCGTGACTGCCCTGTCGCGCCGGTGATCCGCCATCCTGCTACGGTAGACCTCCGCGAACTTCGAGACGGGCCTGCCGAGCGGCTGCGGACTCGCGTAGCGCTCCGGCAGACTGTACGGCTCTACCAGCCCGTGACGCAACATCAGATCGTCGACCTCGACATACGTCGGCCTGTTCGGTGCCAGTCGCATGACCATGGCGAGCAGCGCAGCGTTCTGCGACGTGATGCCGCCCTTTTCGCGCGACATGATGCCTGCGAGAACGCGCATCTTGTCAGGTGACATCGCACCGCGCAGCTCTGGTACGGACAGCAGCACCTGTCCCCACGCCACATCTGTCGAAAACTTCTCCGGCAGTTCGCGGTATTCAGCGAGCACCGCTTCAGGGACGGGAAAGCCCTCGGCGAGTGCATATGCGACGTGTACCTCATGTCGCCCGTTGCAGTCGCGCGTGCGGCCGTATCCGGGACCGGCATAGCGAAAGCCGAACCGGCGCTCACATTCAGCCTGAAGCAAATCATGCAGGCCGAGACTTCCTCGCCCGTCCGACGCTGCGTCGATCTGGTCCGACGAGAAGATGAGGCGCGGACTCGAAGTGAGATCGAACGCGTCGTAAAGCAGCTTCCAGTGCGATCGACGGATCTGCCATGCCGCCTGCATCACGCCGTTCGGACGGAAGTAAGCGCCGTCGATCTCGTCGACCATGGACAGGAACACATCGCGCGCGGTGCCGGGACGCCGGACTGTCAGGCTGCCGTTGTAGCGGGTGACGTCGACAGGTTGACCATCGTGCAGGAGCACGATCTCTGAGGATTCAACGGAAGAAAGGCGGGAATCGGTTCTGAAAACTGCCATTACTTCGAGCAGCGTACCGAGGAAGAGATTCTGATCGGCGAAGGAAAGGTGATACATGGTTGATTGCTCCGAAAAATATTGCGAGCAATCGTTCCCTGTCGGGCCGAATGCCCGCGAGGGATGAGCGCCAGGAGGCGCGAGAAAAGGAATTGTTACGCGACGTCGAGCGCGTGAGCGATGAAGCGCGCGAGATCCCATGCGTGGTCAGACGTGAAGACCTTTGCACGTAGCATCGGCATCACCGCATAACCGCGCCGGTGCGACTGCGCCGTCTCGGTTCGAGATATCCAGTCGACGTTGACGATCCAACCTTCCGATCGCCCGATATCGACGGAGACGGCGAGCCGGTTCCATACGCTGTCGTCAGGCCACAGCCTCGCCAGACGCGCGCCGCATGTTTCTTCATCGGCATCATCCAGCGTGTTCGCCGGCGAGAGCCATTCGGGTTCCAGCTCGGTTCCGTACAACGCCTTGCACAAAGCCTTCAGGACATCTCCAACCGTCTTTCCAGCAGTGTCGAGTCGCTCGCGATCAGGTGCGGCGCTCATCACTACGCCCGTAACGGCAGGGACAGCGCTGGCCGTGGCGAGATTCAGGGAAGCCTGTTGCATTTCGAGTCTCCAATGAAAAACGCGCCCCGAAAGGCGCGTCAGATGGTCGTATAGACGAAAAAAAGCCGCACCCGTAAGGGGTGCGGCACCATGTCAGGAACGCGGCACTAGGCCACGTCTTTAATCAGTTTTGCCCCATTCGCGTTCACGATCACGCTTGATACCGTTGTTGTTTGTCCAGAGAAAGAACGCTGCAATGGACACGCCCAACACGAGAGTGATGATACTTGCAGTCATTTCAATCTCCTTTCATAGCCAGAAATCCAACGTACCACAATATTACTCCAACTACGACGAGGCTTACGGCCTCCGCTATTGTCGGTAAATCGGGAGTTGAGGCCGCATGCACGAAACCGACGAATCCGGCGAGTGATGCGGCCGACAGCGTATGCAGATACCGGGCATTCTGCTGTCGCTGATCCTTCGATGGATAAGTAATGGAATTCATCACACGACGGAAACCCGCTTGCGGCTGGGTCGGCAGGTCCACACCGTACGAGCCGTCGGCAAGCACCCGGACTGGCAGAACGAATCCGTCGAAATAGAGCCCGAAAGCCGGTGAACATTCCGACTCATCCATCGTCTTCAACAACGCCTGGAGGCGCGGGGGCAACGTCACCTTCCCCGTTTCCGGGTCGAGTGTCACCCGCTCTGTGATCGTTGTGCCGCCGGTGTACTCGACCTTTACTTTCGCGAGTTTCATCGGCGGTCTCCCGAACTGGTGTCAATGCCACCAGCCAGACGCAGTCCTTCGAGGAACGACTGATAACCGTGCACCGATTCGATCTGCTCGATCGGCACGTAGTTCTCGCCACCACCAGTCAGGTCCGAACGGCCGCGGCGCGTACGGAAGCTCAACGCGACGCGCTTTTGGCACGGACGGTCCAGCACATCGACAAACAGGGTCTCCGTGCGAAGCGAAACGCGGCCAGGGATGTTGCGCCGGGCCGGTTGCAGAACGATTTCATGCGAGCGCAGACGGAGATCGTGTGCAACGCGTCGTAGTACTCGCGTTGCCTGCTGATGAAGCGCGGCAGTAGCGCCGGCGCCTGCGGACGAGCGGTCCGCATAGAACAACTTGGGTAGTTTCATGGTTGTGTCTCAGAAGGCGAGACAGCCCCCTTGCGGGGGCTGCCCCGCAAGGGAAAACGCGCCGGGTTGCGACGCGATATAAATGGGTTCGACCGTTCCGTCGTTCCGCTAACTTAACTTGCTGGCGAAGCGCGCTGTATAGCCGCAGATCGCCGCCTTGAAACGCGCGAATCTCGCATCGCCATCACCATCACCCTCACTCACACGTCCTACTTCTGCGAAGAAAAGCGGGCGTGTGCCAGTCGGATCGAATTCCGGGTGCTCGACGATTGCAACAAACTCGTCGATGTTCCCAGCCTGTGCAGCAACTTCCACGGAACGCATCCCGTAACCGTTCCTTGCATTGACAGAGTTGGCTGCCGGATTCCAGCCCGAAGTCTGGCCTCGAGCGATCAGTTCATAGGTCTTCATAAAAGCTCCTGGGAAGTTTTCGAGAAAAGGATCGAGACAGCTACAACGACGGTCAGTGAGTAATCCGGTAGCCGGAGCCGCTGGAGACGAGATAGACACGTTCGCCCGGGGCGAACTGCTGGTCGTCAACCTGCGACACGACAACGGTTGTCCCGTTGGCTCGACGCAGGAAGACTTCGACGCCGCTGTGGCGGGACATCGCAACGCTCACGTGTTGCGAGATGAAGCCAGCTGCGGCACCGGAAAGCGCGCCAGAGATATACCGGCCTTTGCCGTTGCCTATGACCTGCGAGCCGAGAAAAGCGCTTGCCGCTGCGCTCACGATCGACGTCAGGCCCGACGAATCGGAACTGGCTTCGATGGTGATCGGACGGACGCGAATGATCGTCGCCTCTTCCATCTGGCCAATGTGTTGCACGTCGTAACGCTGGTACGTATTCGGAGACCCGAAATCCGCACTGGCGCAAGCGGTCAGAAGCGAAAGAAGGACGACGCTGATAATGAGCTTGAACATGATTGCCTCAACGAAAAAAGTGGCAACCGTCCCGTCAGGGAGGTCGCCCTGACGGGAAAGAAGAAACGCTTTTGGTTCAGTGAACAGCAGCGAGGCGAAGGCGCGGGTTCACGCTTCGATCGCGCTTGGCAAACCAGCGCGCCGCGCTGAGAAGCGCGATTGAGGTCGGCGCGAGGACGAAGACAAACCAGAAGCCGACACCCTGCAGGAATGCGCTGTGGGCATAGCCGTGTCCGGTGACGGACTCGAACAGGAGCGCAGCGAAAGACAGCTGGTGCGAAGCGACGTGAGCCAGATAGGCATCGAGAGCCACCGGGCCGGACGCACGCAGCAGATCGAGTTGGTACTGCGCTTCGAATGCGCAGCCAAAAATGACCAGTGCGCAACCAGTTAAAGCGATAACGGCGGCAACGATCAAGACGGACTTAAACGAAACGGTATCGGCTGCGTTATTTCGATTCGACATGGGACAGCTCCTTGGAAAGCGGGAGCCGGTCCCCATTGGGATTGGCTCCCAACGAGAGTGAATGAGTTGCGTCAGGTGAGTTACACCTGACGCGTAGAACAGACGTCTGCTTACGACGAAACGCGAGTGAGGTAATGCAGATCGACGCGACCGCTCTTGACGAGCTCGCGCTCGGCGTCGAACGGCAGATCGAAGTCAAACTTCACAGTCGCCGATCCGTCTTCCCAGACATACAGGATGGTGCCGTTGAACGTCCCGATGGGCAAAGTTGCAACAGCTTGCGCGACAACACGTTGATTCTCGCGAAAGCCCCACTTTTCCGAGACCTTGAGAGGACCGGCGGAAATTGCCAAAGCCTTGACCAGGTTCGGGGAGAAAGTGATTTGCTGCAGCATGGTGCGGCTCCTAAAAAATAGGGAGCCGATCCCGTTGGGATGGCTCCCAACGGGTAGAAGACGGGGCCAAAGCCTCGTCGTGGACGACCGGCATCGCCGGTTAAAAGTAAGCGCACTCTGGCAAGCCAGAGTGTTCAGTCGATGCGCAGAGCGCAGGGAATGGAGCGAGTTTAGCGGCGCTCTATGACTACCCCCGCCGCGAATCATCCAGATTTCGACCTGGCTTTTGTTTAACGCTGTTTTCTAGCGGACGAAAAAAAGCCAGCTCGAAGCTGGCTGAATAAAGTTCGTCTTTCCGGGGTGGTCTTTACGAACCTGAGAGAGACTCCATTCTATCGGCGCGTCGCCGCACTGATTCTCCGAAAAGAGGACCTTTTCGGGGCTTATTGCTGTCACAACGGACAGCCTTGACTTTGCGCTGTAGCTGCGAAGATGAATCATCCAAGTTCACTTCGACCAGCCATGTCCCTCCAGATCATCGACCTCTCGACGCTGCGCCAGCGCATCGAACACAACGTTACGAACGTCCCCCGCTTCGTGTCCAGCACCCCGGAAGTCGATGCGCTTCTCGATGGCGATGCAGTCGTGGCAATCGGTGTCAGCGGAGGCAAGGACAGCGTCGCCTGCGCACTCGCTGTCGCACGTCACCTCGATCTGATCGGTCACACCGGCCCGCGTGTTCTGGTTCATGCGGACCTGGGCCGTGTCGAATGGAAAGACAGTGCGCCCGCATGCGAACGCCTCGCCGCGCATCTCGGCTGGGAGCTTCTGACGGTACGCCGGAAGGCGGGCGACATGCTCGCCCGCTGGCAGAAACGCTGGGAAAACAACGTGACGCGCTACAGAGAACTGTCGTGCGTGCGGCTGATTCTGCCGTGGAGCACGCCGTCCATGCGCTTCTGCACGTCCGAACTGAAAACGGCGGTCATCACGAGCGCGCTGAAGAAACGCTATCCCGAGCACGACATCGTCAATGTCACCGGCGTGCGCCGGCAGGAGAGTTCAGCGCGCAGCAAGATGCCCGTCGCGGCTCCCCTGGCGGCACTCACCCGTCGCAACAATCGTGGGGTGACGTGGAACGCGATCATCGAGTGGCCCGTGGAAGATGTTTTCGCGGAGATCGCGGCCGCCGGACTGGCGCTGCATGAGGCCTACACCAGATACGGTGCTTCGCGCGTCTCGTGCGCATTCTGCATCATGAGTTCGCTCGACGACCTTCGCGCAGCCGCTGGTTGCGCCGACAACCACGACCTGTACCGGGAAATGGTCGCGTTGGAAGCCGCTTCGACCTTTGCGTTCCAGGGACAACGCTGGCTCGCAGACGTTTCGCCCGACCTCCTTTCTTCTTCGTTGAAAGCAGACGTTGCGCGCGCCAAAGCCGCGGCGATCAAGCGTCAGGCGATCGAGGCGGAAATCCCGGCTCATCTGCTGTTCACGGCTGGCTGGCCGACTGTGCGTCCGACTCTTGACGAAGCAGCGCTCATCGCCAGCGTGCGATCGCGCGTCGCGGCGCTGGTGAGCATCGATGCCGACCACACAACGCCCAGTTCTGTGCTGCAGCGCTACGACGATCTTCTCGCGGCGCGTCCAGATGCTGGCGCGACGACGGACGCCATTGCTTCCGTCTCACTCGCACAACATCAGGCCGAATTCGCTTTCTGAACCTACGAGCGGCGCTGGCCGCTTTCATCCCAACCCTTCCTAACCCTTAGAGGCATTGCTTTATGAATAATCGTAACGATGGAACCGCAGTCGTCATTGGTATTGTCGTTGTGGCGGCTCTCGCCGGTCTGCTGGCGCTCTCGCGGGCTATCGGAGCCAGCTTCTCATCGGTATGCACGGCTGCCGTACCGATTGTTCTAAGCGCCGCAATTGCGTTTGCCGCGTGGCGATTTCTCGACGACTTCGGCTTGCCATTGCTTGCAGGCTTCTGTGCGCTCGCGTGGCCAGCTCTCTGGCCGGTTCTTGATAGTATCGCCAACGGTGGACGGGATACTGAGCTTTACTTTCATCCAATGGGTGACCCGCTAATCAATAGTGCATGGGTGAAATGGGGTGTAGAAGTCATCCTTGTCGCGCTGATCGGGCTTGCCCTCTATGCGCACCGGCGCCGCCGCTACTGGTAAGTGCGTACCATCCAGAAAAAAAAGCGCCGCCCCTTTCGGGTGCGGCGCTGTTCGACATAAATCAAATCAGTTCGAGAACAAGTTGCGTCAGGTCGATGTCCGCCCCGGGTTGAACAGCATCAACTGCGTTCCGCTGATCAGGTACAGACCACGTCACTTGCTGGCTGCGCAATGCGCATAGCCGGTACCGCAGCATGTCACGTGGATCGGCAGGAATGTCACCGTACCGGAAACTGAACTGCGCTGGCGCACGCCCTTCTTCGTCCGCCAACCCCAAGTCAGAGGCCAGATTGTCCGCTAAACGCCCGCAGCGCTCTTCGAGCCCTTCCGGCAATCGGACAACCTCGATAACGGTCTCCGCAGGCAAAGCCTTTGCGCCGCTGAGCGCGTCCCGAAGCACAGGTATCGCACGTTTTGCGAACCCTGGCGCGACCATCTCCAGTGGGTACGCAACGTCGGTGATGAACCTGCCCACTGCCTCATACTGCCAGCCAGCCTGATCCCACGGTCGCCCATCAAGCGACACGAGCCGGTTTTCATCGCCAATCGCGTAACACTGGACCTCTGGCATCCGGTCGATCGAGGACGCAGATGCCGCTGGCAGCTTCAGGTCCTCATCGACCATGAGACTGGAGCAGGCATGCACGTCGAGCACCCGCCAGAGGCCAAGCGGTCCCTTCTCGCCATAGATGGCGTCAAGAAGAGCAGTATCGGCTTTTAGTGAAACTTCCGCCTTGCCGCTCGCGATCTCGTCGATGCGATCGCCGAACCCGCCCGCAGCCAGACTCTCTCGAACAGCCTCGAGCGAGCTTTCCGGAATCGGCGCACGAAACGACGTCGACACCTCAAGACGGATCTTGCTGTCTGGAAGCCGGAGAGGCTTGGCTAAGACCGATCGCCAGGTGGCAATGTAGTTCTCCGGCTTGATGCAGTCTGCACGGCTTTGCAGCATGCCGCCCTCACAGGACGATGCGTGCCGGAATACTCTCCGCATCACATCGGCATACCGCCCGAACGCGATCGGCGACCACTTGTCGTCGTGGGGATAGCAGTTTTTCTCGTATGTCCGCTCGAACAGCGCAAACATCCATTCACCATCCGCCGTCTGAAATGCCGCGGCCCGCTTGCCCGTCAAAACAGTTGAACCCATTTGAAGCTCCGATATCTGAACGCGGAGCAGCCCCCAACGGGCTGCGAACCCGCTGAAGGAAAAGAAAAGCCGCCCACGAAGAGCGGCGGCCATCAAAACAACTATCGAGCAGGCATGTCAGCGAACATCACCAGCGCATGCACGAACGACACGATGAGATAAATCCAAAGCAGGAAAAGCACCCCGAACTCAAAACCCGTGACGCCGAAACCGGCGCAGGCTCCGAAGAGAACAACAGCGAGGGAGGCGACCTTTGAGAGGGCACGCTCCGCCATCCAAGACCGCAAGCCGCGCGCTACCCATTCCCAGGCCGACCCGGCTTTGCGTTCGACCAGAGTCCGGGCAACGAGCAAAAAGAAGATGGCAGCCAGCGCAACAAGCAGCCCCCAGCCGACTTTCGGCGCCGACATCTCATACGAGACGAGGCGCTCATTCGCCTTATCGCCCAGCAAACTGCCCGCTGCGAGCAAGTGCTGTCCTGCGAACACAACGGCGAACGACAAGATAGCGTTAAGGCGTTTGCTCCAGAAGAGGATTGCCATGGTTTGGAACGACTTCAGTTGAATCAGTAAATCATTTTTCATTGGGAGACCCCGTAATGAGTGGAAAGTGGTGCTCCCGGGGGAGCACCTTGTATAGCGCCAAACCCAGGCGCATGACCCCCGAAGGCGTCACACATCAGGTTAGCTATCGCGTTTAGCCTTTCGGGCCTTACGCGGTTTCTTTTCCGGCGGCTTCGGCGCTTCGTAACCGAAGCGAGCCCAGGCCGTCGGGTCAATGGGAATCGGGTTCGTTCTCCCCGTTGCGAGGTTTACGAACACGCCCGAGAAGTTGAGGCCGCCATTGCGAAACAGTGACCACAACAGGTTGAACGCCTGCACCGATATCGCCTGGTTGATGACGAGCGACTGCTTGCGCAGCGCGTCCGCCATCGAACACGACGGCGTATCGTCGTCCTTGTCATTCTTCGGGTTCAGCAGGTCGGGAAACAGGTCGCCCACATGCGGCAGCCTGTCATGCCTGGCCTTGCCAAACTCACCAAGAATCACCTGACCACGATCCGTCTCGTTGCCGCAGTCGAGGTAGTACCGGCACTTGCCACGCTTTGCTGCCTGCGCGATAGCATGTCTGGCGCGCCGGGAATCGACGCAACCAATCACGATGTCCGCGTAGAGGTTCAGCGTCGAATCGACGCGCCGCGGCTCGGCTTGCCAGTTCGTTCCCATCAGCAGGTTCAGGCGATTCACCAGCAACGTCGCCTTGTACTGGCCGACGTCGTTTGGATAAAAGCCCTGCCTGCCGACGTTGAACTCGCTGACCGTGTCGTCGTCGTACACCACGCATTCGATTCCGCCCGGGTGACCAAGCTCGACCATCGCGTGATGCAGACGCGCAAGCGACGGTAGCAATGCGCTACCGGTGCCGCCGGCGCCGACGACCACCACCTTCCACGGCCCACTCAGCATGTGCGCAGGCGTCTTATGCAAAAGCTGTCCGTTCATACGACCTCCGCGGACAGCGCTGCAAGCCAGCGCGCAGGTATCTCGCGCTGGACCTCGAACCGCCCTTTTGCACACAACCGCAGCGCCACAGACGGAGTCTGGTGGCAGTGACCGAGCACCAGAGCGAGCTTCACATCGTGCTGATCGTCGCGATCATCGGTCGAAGAGAAAAACGCCTTGCCACGACCGTGCGAGTGACAGTCAACTACGAGCCACTCATCGGCTTCCAGTTGCGGACGCTCGTAACGAAGATGGCCCGGGCCGTGCGACAACGATGGAAGCGGCAACAGGCGGAATGCGCCAGTTGATGCATTCCATGTAATCCACGCGCCCACTTCGTTGGGCAGAGCCGCACGCGCCATGCGTGCGAACCCGGCTACCAGATCCGCAGGCACAGAACCACACCGCACTTCCGTTTCTTCGGCTGCCTGCCCATACGGCACCGGCGTGCGCCAGGCGTAGGAACCGAGCAGCCGGACGAGACGGATCCACGGCCGGTTGATTTCGAGGAAAACACCATTGGATGCAACCAGCAACCGTTCACCGGCTGTGGACATCGACGCGACCGGCTCACGTGTAGGCACCGGGAGGGAAGGAAACGAAGTCTGGAGAACGTGGTCGACGGGGTTCATTGCTTCCCCCCGCTTTTCCCGGCCACCAGCTTCCCCGCCGTTACCCCTTTCATCGGCACCAGCACATCGAGCGGAAAAGCCTCGAACTTGCCATCGAGCATGTCTTTCCAGAACGCGTAAAAGCCGTTCTCGTACTCGACACGCTTGCTACCGTGATTAGGGTGCGTGAAAGCGGAAGTGAAAAAACCTTCTTCCCATCCCGCGATCGCCGACACTTCAATGCGTCGCGGGACGTTGGCGGAGCCGATGCATATCTTTCCTTTGTCCCACGTGTTGAAGTAGGGAGGCTCGAAAAGAGGCGTCGACGCGTCCGGTCTGCCGTCGCCCTTAAGTGCAAATACGCGGAAGCCATCCGCACCGGCCTGAAACACTAGACCCGGATGCGGCACGATCGCGCTTCGCTCGCCGAGCTCGCTGCATCTGAAAAAGACACGGCGCGCCGACGGCGGGCACCACCACGTAACCGCAGCAGATGTCACCCCCAGCACAGTCGCCGGGAGAAAATCCGCTTTAGGCGCCGCATTGCGGTCAAGTTGCATCAACGCATCGATGAGCGTGCGACGATCCAGCGGTCGGCCTGCACCGATGATGGGGCGGCCCGTCTTGTGTTCAGCAGTAACGGGATGCACGGTCGCATAATGCGAGCCGTTCTCAGCCTTATATAGCAGCAGGGCAGACGACAGCGCCACATCGTGACCGGTCTGGCCAATCGAAACATTTTTCATAAAAGCTCCTGTTAAGGGCTCACCACCAGCACCAGAAGGCGATCGAGGTGGTGAAGCATGCGCAAGCCAAGGCTCCACTCCGTGTACTGCTCGCGGATGCCCTGTCGTGTATTGGAAAAAGTAATGAACCGGCTGTACTCCGACGCTTCGCCTCCCTGGTACTCGCCTTCCATGAAGTCGTCGAGCAGTTCACTCGTCCTCTCGTTGTGCTCGAGGACCAGCGTGCAGCCGGAGTAAAGCGGATTGGCGTCGTAGCCAGCGTTAAACAGTTCTCGCTTCCCGGCGCGCCGCAGCAAACGATGCAGCGCGATGAGTTCCGTGCAGACATTCGCGACCAGTCCTGCAGAATTGCGCTGCAACTGACCGAGTTCGGCTTCGGAAAGAACCGACGAGCGGGCCTTGCGTCCAGGCACCTTCGCCGGAATGCGTAGTTCGTCAGGGCAGACAACTGGCCTGAGAACCGATGGCAGATATCGTTGGACCATCTCCTCGTCCTCGTACATCTCCATCAACCATTCGTGGGCGTCCTCGTCGGACGCACCCTCGTCACCTGCCCAGTGACGGCAAGCCGCCTCACAAAGGAACCATCCGGGTGTACGCACCAGCACCGTCTTGCCCGACACCCGATCCATCAGAGCGAACAGCGTGTAGAGCAGCAACGGATGGGCGTCCCTGAGAGGCTGGGCAAGCACACCAACTTCGTGCACCCACTCGTTTTCAAGCTTTACGCCCAGATGCAGTGGCGTCTGAGGCTTGAAGTCCTCCCGGTCGTACTGGTGGCTCGCGACATCATTTACAGCGTTCGTATCGCACAGCTCCAGCCCGAACGAAAGCAGCCGCAATGGCACCCGCAACTCCCGTGCAGCCCACGCGAAGAAAGCCTGTTGGAATGCGTCGACTGAACTGCGCGGGTCATCTACATCGGCCGCGCGCAGCGGACCGTGTCGGAACTGCTCAAGAACAATCGCATCTAGTGACGTGTCTTCACGCCACTTGAGCACAGCCGCCGCGGATATATCTGCGGCGAACTCCGGCAACGTCAGAACACAATCGGCAGATCGATGTCGGGCAGCGGCAGAGCCTGGCGGTTGCCAGGACGTACCGGCATCCGCATCGACCGATCGATCAATGAATGAAGGATCGAACAGCATTGGCGAACCTCGTCGTCATATAAAAAAACCGCCCTCTCAGGCGGTTCCTGGTTGAACCCGTTGACCGGGTCGGCAAGAGCCTTCAGAAGCGTCTGCTTACGCATACGCACCCTTGGCACCCGCCGCGCGGACAAACTTGTAGGTTGCGACATCGCCCGAAATGTCGGGCCCGTCGACGGACGCAGTCGTCAGCTCGGGATACTGCGCCGAGTAGAGATCGCGAACGTCTTCGGGCGAGAACGCCGGGCCAGGGTCGAGAAACGCGACGCCGTTGTAAGTGAACTGGCGGATAAGGGTGGTGATGGAAATCGACATGGCTCACCTCCTTAATCGAAAAGGGACGTGAGGTCGGTGCCGTTCGAAGCAGGCGCGGCAGCCGGCGCCGAGGCGCCTTCCGCTGCACCATCCGTCGAGGCTTCCGATTCCGGGGACGACGAATCGTCATTCTCGTCATCGTCGGGATCCTCAGAACCGGCTGAAGACTTTCCGGGGGTTGGTGACGATGCTCTGCCACCCTTGCCCGACAGCGCCTTGGTCGCTTTCGTGACCTGCGCTTTCTGGGCCTCACCAATGATTGCCGTCGTTGCCGCCACCTGTTCGGCCAGCGACGCATGAGCGCCGGTGTACATGGTCAGATGTTCGGCAAAGCCAGCGTCGAGATCCGCAGCGCTCGCCGTCATGACCAGTGGCTGACGCAGAGCAGTGTCTTTCGCCTCGCCTTCCGGCATGACGAAAACCACCATCTGATCGCCCTTCATCTTGATTGCCAACTTAAGCGTGTTGCACGACTTCAACAGCGGTTCGAGTTCAACGAACATAAAAACTCCAGAAAAGAAAAAGGACCGCCCGAAGGCAGTCCAGATAAAAGAAGAAGCGGACAAAGCCGCTTCAGTCGATGCGCACGATGCGCGGTTAGAACTTCAGAACCTTGGGAATCTTGCCGGTGTAGTCGAAGCCCTTCACGGCAAGCAGCGCGTCGATGACTTCCGCCTTCGATTTGCTGAACACCTTCTTGAAGTCGTCGCCAAGTGCGGCGCGGATGCCCAGTTCGTCGGCCACCACCATCATTTCCGACTTCGTGATCAGTTCCAGAAACTCCTTGCAGAGCTTCCAGTGCCGATTGAGGTCGAGACGATGGTGACGGCATAGGCTGGTCAACTGATGGACATCCAGACCCTGAATCGCGGATACGGCGATGCCCGTGAGGCCATTAGCAATCTTGTCGTCATCCGCGCTTCCGACCACTTCCGCTGTCTTTGAGACATCGGTCGTAGTGATCTTTTCGTCGGTCAGCTTTTCCCAGATGCCCTTGAGCGTGGAGTCGTCCACACAGCGCGAATGACCGGCGAGTGCGATCGCCAGCAGGTATCGCTGCGCAAGCGCCGGATCAGAGCCGACCTCGCGACGCAGTGCTTTACGCCACAACGCCACGCGGTATGCCTTCATCCGGTCCGACTCAGCCACCACCGTCGCCGGCGGGTTGCTTGTCGTCGACGGCGCCGTGGCTCCCGCCTTGGCGGGTGCTTTCGCTGCCGTGCCCGACTTTGCTTCCGTCTTCGGCGCCGCTGCGGCTTTCTCGGCCTGAAGGCGCTTTGCGACCATCTTCATGTTGCAGACGGTATCGAAGCACTGACCCTTGTAGACCTTGCCAATCGAATCGGGCAGCCCGCTCACCGCCGCGCCGTAGTTCTGGCACGCATGGCAAGCCTTAGCCTGTTCTTCGCCTACACCCTTCAGCCCCTCGACCGCGAGCTGAATACGTGTGTGGTTGTCACCGGCACGCACAATGCGCACGGCCGGATAATCGTCCCGAAGGTTCGATGCGACCGACTCAAGCTGCTTTTCGGTCTTCTCGTTGTAACAGGTGCGGTTCGTACAGCTTCCGGTGCCGATGGATTCGCCGAACATCTCGCCCTGTGTGGACGAGTTGTGCGGACAGCCGGCACAGTCGGTCTTGTCGAAGATGGCAGCCGACAACGAACAGGAAACCTGCTCGATCGTCTTTTTCACTTCGGCGACCGGCTTGCCCTCCTTGATGATGACGGGCAACAGCTTGTCCTGTGTCTCCTTGGGAAGAGCGGCCAGCAATTCAGCGTGGCCCAGGAGAATCTGCCGCGTGCTGAGCGCTTCCAGCACGCTCTGGCTGCAGTTCATCAGCGCAAGACGCTTGTCGAGCGTGGCGCGCGACCAGCCGAAGATCCGTGCCACCTCGTCGCGATCGCCCTTGCACAGCCCGACCTGCTCGGCTGCTGCAATCGCTTCTTCGGCGGGCGACATGTCCGCGCGCTGGATGTTTTCGATGATGGCGAGCTGTTTGGCCTCGACCTCATCGATCTCCTTCACGACGACGGGTATCTCGTAATTCTCGCCGTGCGCCGTCATGGCCGCTCTGTAACGACGGCCGCCAGCAACGAGGGCGAAACCACCGTCGTCGAGCGTACGGACGATCACAGGCTGGATGACACCCTTTTCGCGGACCGACGCCGTCAGTTCTTCCATCTCCGCCGGATCGAAATACGTGCGGGGATTGGTCGTGACGGTGATCTGCTTGAGGGCAAGAGTAGGTTGTTGTTGCATTGCGGGTCTCCAGAGAGGGAACCCGTCCCATCGGGAGTGGTTCCCGAAGGGTTGAACAACATGGACCGGTTGGAACCGGTTAAGTCGATGCGTCAGGGACGCGGGTGATGACGCAACAATACCGCTGTGTTTATGCCGCCCGGTTCACAAAGCTCGCGTAAACGCCGTGCCTTTTGCACCGACGAAAAAAAACCCGGCGCGAAGCCGGGTTTGTTCAAAAGTCAGGTGCGCGCGTCCGGGGATGGACGGCTACCGCTCAATGCGAAACAACAGGTTCCTGCGCTTTAAGCGGACGCGAAAGCAGAGTCGTTACCGCCCCTGAAAGCGCCCACTCGCCGAACTGTTGTTCGTGGCTCGAATGCACGAGTCGATCGAGGCACAGCACCTCAACACCCTCTGCTTCGACAGTGCCGAGAATGTTAGCCATCACCGCACGGTTCGATCCTTCCCGCTTGACCGTCACCACGCCATCGCCCACGAGAACTGAAACGTTCGTTTCCTTCACGCTGCCTCCTTCAAAAGTTTGCGCATGTCGCTGCCCGTTCGGTCAGAGAGCAATGCGAGATCATGAACAAAACGATCCAGCAACGAATCCATGTGCAGGAAAGTTTCGTCCTCAAGCTCCGGTGTTGCCCAGTCCAGCCCAGCCTGTGTCGCATCACGCTTATGCGCAACCATCTGGTCCTGATACTCGTCGATACTGCCCGGGAGATGGAAGTACAGCACCTTCAAGGTCCCCTTCCTGTTCCAGCGCAGCGCGCGCCGCATCGCCTGATACTCGATGCGCCACGTCCACGACCGGTCATAGAAGAGGATGTAGTCAGCGTTCGGCAAATTGTAGCCCGCGCGCCCCGACGCCTTTGTCGCCATCAGCCCAGTCGCCAGCCCCGTAAGAAACCGCTTGTCCTTGTCGGACACGCGGCGCTTGATCGGGATCTCGCCGTGAAACGGCACAGACTGCACGCTGTGAGACGCGAGCTCGCCCGCCAGGAGATCCAGCACGCCAGGGTTCTCCGCGAAGACGATCGCCTGCTTTCCTTCAGCGGCGATTTCCCGCATGCGCGAAATGACTGCGCGCTGCTTGCTCGTCAGCCCGCCGATGCGTTCGACACCTTCCATCCCGTACTGCGGATAGTTGGCGCCAAAATGCACCGCGCGGATTCGTGCAAGGATCGTCACGAGATTGCATGCTTTCCGGTCATCGCGGGAAGAGCGATACCAGTCTGCGAACTCGTCTGCCGCGCGCAGGTACGTGGCCAGATGCCCACGATCCCAGTCCACGGTTTCGACCTCAAACTCTGGCGGATCGATCCGGATGTACTTCGCTACCTCTGGCTCAGCTACGAGTCGACGCTTGATATGCGGCGCAAGCATCGCGCGGTAACCGTGCAGGTTGCCGATTTTTGGCACCTCGCGTTTCGCCCCTTCCTGCAGGCTTTCCGCAAACTGCCACGTCACCCACTCCAGCACGACGAAGTCATCACGGAACCGGTCAACACCGCGCATCGCATACTCGACGGTGTTGATCCAGTTCTCCTCCAGATAGCCGCGCCGGTACCCGTACGGCTGGGCCGCCGTTCCATCACCACCAGAAAACGCGATGAGCCCGAAAGCGTCGCGCGGATAGTTTGGAATCGGGCTGCCGGTAAGCACATAACGGCGTCGAGCGGAAAGCTGCCAAAGCGCGCGACTCTGATCGCTTGTCGGATTAGCGAGTCGCTCGCCTTCATCGGCTACCAGCAGGCCGATGCGCCGCCGCAGACGATGGGCATACGTGACGCGTGTCGATAAAGCCTTGTCGACAGGCATCCGCAACCGCTCGTACGAGATCAGGTTGATCCGTCGCAGATCATCAAGATCCGATGCGCAGCCGATGATTTTCACGTCGTCGGCATTGATCGGCAGGGTCGCAATCTCCGTCATCATCTCGTCGATCAGACGCGACTCAACAACGATGAGCCCGTGCGTGACCTGTGAGAGGAGAATAAGCGCGATCGCGAGACGCGATTTGCCGCACCCCTGTTCCCAGGCAATCACGCAGCCCGACGGTTTCAGCAGCGTCTCGACCAGATCTTCTGTCTGGAACTCCCAGTCCAGCCATCGATCGATACCCATCGCCTTGACCATCGCGTGCAGCGCTGCGGCCTGCGCCGGGAACCGCACCGCCAGCCCTTCATGCACGACTTCCCATCCTTCCGCGACGTTATCGACCGCAAACCGGGCGTTCAATTCGTCAACAGAGAGGTGGTATGTCGTGCCGTTTAGCACATAGCGATATCGGCCGTCATCCTCACGCACGAAGCTGACGGAATCCCCCGCCTTGACGAGTGGACTCGCCCAGCGCGTCGCATCGACCTTGTGAGTCTCTCGCGCCGTGCCGCTAACGGTTTCCGATGATCCGGCGCCCGTCGTCCACGCTATGTGCCGCAAGGGCGTAGCCTGCCGCGCGCTTCGTCTCGCGCGACGCTCGAAGTGCTTCAGAAACCCCGGTCCGAACCGCGGCTCGCCGCCAACACTCCGGATACGGTCAAGCAGCTTGGCGAGCGCAGCGCGCGGATCGTCCTGCATCAGGTATGTTTCCAGATCAAGCAGACCCTGACCGGCGTAACGAAAGTTGCGCGGCAACCGGTGACCGTCGCGCGAGTAGATGCGCTCAACGTAGACGCTGTTGAGCACCATCGCTTCGTTGAAGCCGCAGGCAAACCTGAGACGGATGCGACGGCCATCGTGTGAGATCACAACCGATCTGTCACCTGTGACCGGCCGCGTGATAGCTGGAACGCTGTCATCGAGCTTCTGGAAACGCAGACGAGGCTGACCAAAACTGCGATCCTCGAAATGCAGCTTGAGGTTCGGCGCGGGCGCGCCAAGGTCATCCACGACGGCCCGGACAAAGTCTGACGGTCGATCCCGGTATCGGTCAAAAACCACCACCGCCGTTCGCACGTTCGCGCCTTCGGATCTGAATGCATCCGCGGGCAGTTCAAACAGACCTGCGGCGCGTCTGCGCAACCCGTCGCCCTGCTCGCCCGCGATCATCGCTTCAGCCGTTGTGATCGGCAGCAACGCAATCACGATGTTGGCGGCGTCGAGCGCCTGATGCACTGCATAGTCGTGACTGAGCGCACTGGTGTTGGCACCGTATCGGCCCCACGTCGTGCATTCAAGCGGCTTGAGATGCGGTGATTCCAGATGGATCGAAAACGGCGGGTTGATGATCGCGATATCGAAGTTCGTCGGGTGGATGTCCTCCATGCCGGCGCGCCTGAACTCACAATCGAAACCGGCTTGTTCAAACACCTTCTGGCATTGCGCGATCACGTCGGCGTGCACGTCGACGCCGTAGACAGCATGGCGCTCCGGATCGGCGAACTGTAGAAGCCGGCCCGATCCAACTGAGTTATCCAGCAAGCGAATTCGACGGTCCAGATTCCAACCACTAATGAAACTCCACATGAACGCGGCGATTGCATCGGGCGTGAAGAATTGCCCGAGATGCTGCCGACGCGCTGCGGCCAGTTCGCCCTGATGCGCGACAGGCGCAGCCAGTGAACCAAGACTGAGCACTGCGCGCAACGGCTCGTACCAGTCGCGCTCGAAAGAAAACAGATCTCTCTGCATGAATAGCATCCATAAAATGAAATGGCCCGCATAAGCGGGCCAATTAAAGAAGCCGTCGAACCAACCGACGACATGACTAAAGCTGATAGAACCTGCGTACGGCTCTGCGACGTTCAGCAAAGGGTCGCCCGCCCGTTACGTCCAGCGGTGCTTTCGCCACAATGTGACGCAAGGCAGCTGCTCGGAACATAGGCGAATAGCGATCCTGTGCCCGGACGATCGACACGAGGACATCCTTGGGAAGCGGGTATGTCTGAGCGACGAGCCGCGAAAACCGGGCGATGCGATCACGGAACATGGCCGGCTCCCGCGTCAATATCGGTCCCGCGTTGCGAGGTAGTCGGCGCCGAACTCACTGATGAACAGCGAGAGAGCATCGCCAACCTGATGGGAAAACTTGAATTGCCACTTCTCGTTGAACATCACAATGTCGAGGCCATTGAGCGATACCTTCTCGCGCGTCTCGAACTCGTAGTCCACGAGTCGTCCGTGCTTCAGCTCCGATGACAGCGCATCAAACCCAGCGTGCCCTGCGAAAGCGGCCAGACCACGCATGAGACCGGCGGCCGTTGACTGCGAGTGATACGTGGCCTTGCGCGCGCTCGACCGGTAGCAGGCTTCACTGTAGATACGAGCTTCCAGCACGATTGCGCTGGTCGTCCGCTTGATCTCCGAATTCGAGCGTATGCCGAATCCGTCGATCACCAGCTTCGCGGCCTGAACCAGACCGATCCGCTTGCCAGCGTCGCCGCTGAACGTACGTTCGAGGTGAGCCCAGAACGCATCGAAGTCTGGGCACTTGCCAGCCCTGAGTGCCCCATCGATATCGACCGATGCGTTCGCGAGTTCCTTGTTGTCGTCGATTTCCAGTCGGCCGCCTGCGGGTGAGAAGCGACGTATCGCTTCCGTGACCAGCACGTGAGACAGGCGACGACAAAAGTCGGAAAGCTCGCGATCGGTACGGTAATCGGCTCTGGTCTCGACAGCACGGTAGCAATGCCGCTCGTCGCTCGGGAACAAAGCTGTTTCCGCCGCACCGACTTCGAGATAGGCGGCCGCAGCCTTCAACTGTGCATCCTTGAACTGCTGAACGAGTGCTGTATACATGGTGTATCCCTATGAATAAACGACGGGAACACCTCGCCAGAGCGGGAGTGGTCCCGTCTGGGTTGAAGAACGTGCCGTGAGGTACGGACGTTGTGTTGATTGCGCCAAAGCGCGGTCAGTCGATGCGCGTGTGCGCGTGTGATGCGTGAACGATACTGGCTTCGCGCCGGATCTCCAGCCTTGAATGGCGTCGTTTTCGACATGCCTCTTAGCCGTGTACTGCGTTTGTTATCCACAGTTTCTGTTGAGAAACCTGTGGATAAGGCGCTCACGCAAGTGCATCCGATGTCCCCATCTAGGGTGCCTAGGCATTGATGAACGAGCCGAGTTCTTATTACACGTTAGAGCCACTTTCGAAGAATGATCGCGGTTTTACTACGTCTTTCTGGGCACTGCATTACGACGCGCTTTCAATTTCAAGACATAGGAGAGCAGTACAGGGAGATAAGGTGCGGAATTTCCTACGTCTTTACGCGGCCGTGCGTCTGATCGTCGCGGGAAAATATGCGCAATGCCCGCGCAAGCGGCACCGGAACCCGCAAACAATGAAACTCAATCACCGCGCCACGCTTTCCATCCTTGCCCTCGCCGTTGCCTCATCGGTGTGCTCGATCGGACTCGCAGGCCTGCAGTTGAAGCCGCAACGCGCGGCTGCTGATGTCGTCATCAACACCGCAATCGTCGCCGAACTCAACGGCGTCCATGACTCGCTTAACGACATCCCGCCTTCGATGCGAAACGGGGTTCTCGCCCGTCACGGTGTCAGTTCAGAGCAGGCACTGGACGACTCGCTAGAGGCGCAGCGTTCGCATCTTGCGCAGGCCGAACAGGCACGCGCGCAGGAACTCCAGGGCAGCGACAAGCGCTCGACTCTCCTGCTCGTGCTATCGCTATTCAACGCGTGCGCGACCGTACTGAGCGCGATCTCGCTCTACGAAGCCTACCGGGCGATCCGTGGGCGCGCCCCACTACTGGCCGATACCCAGCGACAACCAGTCTGAGCAACCATGACCACGATTCTTGTCGAATTCTTCGACCACACCCTCGACCCCAGAGGCACGCGCGCGGGAGCGAAACCGGCGATGGGGATGCCCGATAGCTGGCTCGATGCCCTGATCGGTGACGGCCAGGTTGAGCGCCGCGACTATGTTGCGCCCGGCGTCCTGAAAAGCGTCACGGCACGATTCCCGACGCGCGAACACCGCGACCAGTTCACTTCCGCCGTGCGACAAGTCAGCAAGCTGATGGGCACGCGCGCTGTCGTACACGGCGACCGGGTCTGGTAACAGACCATGCCAGCAACGGAACAGACATGGTACTCATTGCGTTCGACGGGATTAGCGTTCTTCTTGAAGAGGTACAAGACAACCCGGCACGCTTCGCCACCCGGCTCGAGCGCGCAAAGAAGACACCGGGATTCGCAGTATGCTGCTGCCGGCCGTCGACCAGCGAAAAACCGCTGCGGCTTGTCGTGCGTCGTTATGGCGCGCTCTTTCATCTCGCCCGCTGGCCTGACGAAGGCTATCTTCACGACCGCAGCACCTGCGCGTTCTTTGCCGAAAAAGGGCCTCTCGAAGAATCGCCTGGACGGGCACACGACGCTATCCGAAATACGCCCGCAGGCCTGAACGCCAAACTCGATGTCTCGCTATCGGTACGCACGGTCGCAGCGGTGACCCGTAGCGCCGGCACCGAACCGACGCGGTCGAATTCGCGTCGTTCGGCGCCACTGCTTGGCTTCCTCCAGCGAATCTGGATGGACTCGGGCTTGAACCAATGGTCGGGCGGCCCGCAACGAAACTGGGGTACGTGCAACGCACAGATACTGGCGCTGCTCGGCGAAGGCAAGATGAACGGCAAGCCGATCCAGGATGTTCTGCACGTAATGCGCCGCTACGAAGAAGCTGCGCAGGCCACGCTGAAAGCGGAGTTCGATGGTTTTCTGAGCCGCATCCAGACGACAAAGACAAGCACCGAGCGCGGCGTCGTCATCGCTGAGATCAGATCCGTTGAAACGTCGAAATACGGATTTGTCGTGAAGCTCCGCCAGACGCGCGAGACGTTCTATGCATCGAAGCAATTGATCGAAAAAGCCGCCGCCTCATTCCGGCATGCGTGGCCGATGATAGGCAATCGCGACGCCCGGATCGTCTCCGTGCTGGTCCTTGAACGAACGAAGGATGGAAACCTTCGCGTGATTGATCTTGCACTGCAGCTATGCAACAGTTCGTTCATCCCATGCGACTCCAGCTACGAAGTCGCGATGGCCAACCGCCTTGTGGAAGAGCGTCGGCGCTTCGTCAAACCAATGCGCCTGACCGATGGCGACGTCATGCTGCCGGACTTCCGGTTGATCGACACGGCGCCGGCGACAGCGATCGAGGTATATGGCATGGAATCAAACGATGCCTACCTTGCCCGAAAGGCAACGAAGCAGACACTCTATGCGCAACGCGGTGAACCGTGCATCGAATGGGTGCCGCCCGTTCCGCTCTCCAGCGTAGCGCTGCCTTCGGCGACTTGACATCGCATCGGTGCGGGATACGTTTGTGGCACCGCAAGCACTTACCCAAGGACCGACGCAAGTGAAATCCGACTCCTTTTTTCTGCAGCGTTCGATCCCGTGTGACGCCGACTGGCACGTAAGCTATCCAGCGCTTTGCATGGCAAGCTCGACAGATCCCGTCGACGAGCGCCGCAAGCAGATCGTTGCCGCCGCTGCCGACGACACGCACATTCGCATGGTGTTCTTCAGCTCGCTCGGCGCTATCCTCGACTTCCAGGCTTCATGGGCCGAACTCGACGCGACCACGCTTGGCTGGCTCGCCTTCACCACTCGCTGGAATCGCTGGTGGCTGCCAGACGTCACGTCGCTCGCGGCCATCGACCGTCATGCGCATGCGCCTTCCGATGTCCGCTTCGTCAGCGGTAACATGCCGTGCAACCCAACGGATACAACCGCGTTCCGCCAGTATCTCGACACCATCGAATACCACTACCGGCGCGACGAGGCCATTTCGCGCATCCTGTTTGCGCCCGATCCTGCATACGCTGTGCAGTCCCACGCGCACGCCCCTTAAACCGCCACCTTCGAGAACAACGACGCGCATGAGAAGTGTTATCCCGTTTTCCCGTATGCGCGTTACCACCGACGATCGCACGCATCGCCCCGGCGAATGCTCGCACCACCACCTCAAACTGGACGCGCACGGGGGCATCGTGACCTGCCGGGATTGTGGCGCGTCGCTCGCTCCCTTCTGGGCGCTCAGGATGCTGGCGGACCAGTACGCTCTCGCACTGGCGCAGATCGACCGGTTGCAGGATCGCGTTTCGAATGCAGACGCACGCATCCTCGAACTATCCACCGAACTCGACGCGCTGGCTGAATCCGAAAGAGCGCGAAAAGCGTCATCAGTCGGTCCTTGACCCGCCGCTCTCCCGTGATGCAATGAGATTCGACCATCGCTGGAGAACACACACCATGAAACGCACCTTCGACTGCGGCCACACCGGCAAGGGAAAGTATTGCCACGCCTGCGCTACACTCGCTGAACGCAAGGAAAGCGAGCGCGTCGCACGCGAAGCCAAACGATCGGAAAAGATGCGAGCGTCTGATCTGGACCCGATCGACCTCTCCTGCGTCGCTCACCTGGCTTCGGTTCAGAGAGAGGCCCGCAGTCTGCTAGATAGGGTGCGAGACGGTACCCACCCGTACGCCCTTAAAGGAAAGCCCATCAAGTCCTCAAAAGGACAGCTGGTGTCGGTGCCAGTCGGGCGATCGTATCGTCTGATGTTCGACGCGGTTTCCCTCATGCCACTCGAGCTACTCAGCCACGAGAGCTATAACAACGTCGTCGAAGGCCGCTGTCTTTGATTTATGCAGTTTCGTGACCGTTGACACGTAGTAAGAATTAGTAGTTGTGTGCGATTATCGCGGGCAGACAAGACGCATCAATTTACAGTAGCGTTACAGCTTTCGACCGAACAAACGCAATGACTGACGAACTCTTTCCCTGCGCCCATTGCGGCGGCAACTGGGCTTTCGGATGGTCCCAACGCGTAATAGGCCAGCAATCCAAGCCGTCGCTTGACTGGTCACAGGTCGGCAGCAACGCCGGCCGAGCGTTGATCATGGACGACTTTGAGCCACGTCCGCCTTCGGACCGACCAACCGAGTCCGTTTGCTGTATTTGCTGCGAAGATTGCGGCATGCAGACACCGTGGTTCCCGATCGGCAACGACAAGCACGCCGCACTGGAAAAGGCTGGCAGGATCTGGAACCAGCGGCTGAACCGGCCTGCGGCCACAGAAGGCGATTTGCTCGACCTTGTCCGCAAGGAAGTCTCGCCCGTGGACGCGCCGTACATCCTCGATCTGCTCTCTCGTACCGACGAGGATTGGGAAGCGCGCGGACCAATTTTCGCCGCGCTCGCGCAAAAGATCATCGACGGGAAAATCACGGCCCGCGATTTCTGGCCAGTCGAACCGGTGCTGAAGGATGCCGCACGCTACCGCACGCTCCAGCAGCTCGCCCGCTTTGTCTACATCGATGGCGTTGCGTCAGTGCAATTCCCGCGTATTCCGGCAACCGGCGGCGACGAGGAGTGCCCGTTCGAAACCCGTGTTTCTCTGGCCGTAGACGATCTGCCCGATCGCAGTCGTTGGTGACTTGACATCGCGCCGGCGGCGCCATACTGGACTCAGGTCTCTCCGGACGGTGAGGCCAATCACCGCCATGGAGAAAAATGCATGTCACCCGTCGACTACATCCGCGCTGCCTTCCGTCACCGCAGCGAACTCGTGCCCCAGCTCACGACCGTTTTCGCGCTCGGCGCCATCTTCACCTACCACGCGTTGACCAGCCCCGCGCTCGACTGGCTTTTTCGCTAGAACCCCGCCAGCTAACGGAGTGCCCATTACAGCGTAATGGGCACTCTGCAAGCCGCGCCCGGCCAACTCCTTGTTTTTACAGAAATATTCAAAACCCCATGCTGTAGCCAAGTGAGCCAAAATTGGCTACACCGTCAACAGCGGATACGCAGAAGATCATGCTGCATCTAGCAGCCGATAAAGCGCCTGCCGCGAGATTCCAAGTGCGACCGCTGCCTGACTCTTGACACCCTTCGCATCTTCAATAGCCCGCTCGGCCATCTCCCTCGTCAACGTGCGCTTCTTTTTAGCAGCGAGTGCGTTGTGCGTTGAGAGGTAGGCATTCGCCTTTGTCCTGCGACTATGTCCTGCAGCCTCGACAATTTGCTGCATCGCTTCTGCGTGAACCTCGCGATCGACACGATCAACCGATCCCTTGATCGCAGCCGGTACACCCGTTAGACGCTCGTACATCTGCTGAAGGAATTGATGCCGCAGGCCGTGGCTGGTGACTCCGATTCCCGAATTAGTCACCCCATGCTTCGCGAGCACGTTGTAATAGCGGTTCTTCCACTGCAGTTTCGTGACCCCGTGCGGGATCATGGACCCTGTGTACGGGTTAGCAAATTGTGCGGCTTCCTTGAGCACGGCAAGCTTGAATCCGATCGGTACAACGCGATCGCGGCCGCCCTTGGTGCCCCGTGTCACGCTCAGCAAACCATCATCGCGCACCGCCTCCGCCGGCCTCAGGAGAAAACTCTCTTCGACTCGCAGTCCGAACGCCGCCTGAAGCTTCAACTGAACCGCGACGTAAGGCTCAGTGATTGCGATCTCTTCGATTTTCGCCACTGCGTCGATGCCGTTACCGTCCCACGATTTGTCTTCGAGCGCCACATACGATCGCACCAGACGGAGCGACTCCCTATCCGCGTAATCGGCGAGCGTGCCGACAAGGTTCGGCTTCTTCATCCATTCGCCAAGTGCGCGCAGGTAGGTGAGTTTGTTTTCAATCGTTCCGCCACTCAGCTTCGCTTCAATCCAGAGATCGACCAGAGCCTGCAGATGCTTTCGCTTGAGTGAATACGGCGATTGAAGTGCGTAACCGTTCTGCCGCAGTTCTTCGAATGATCGGCAAATCTGCTGCGTCCGGTATGTCTGTGTCTTGATCGACAGTGGCTTCGCACTGATTCGAGTACGGCTGTGAACTCGGTCCACATTCGTCAGGAACAGTTCTTCCAATGCGGCCTTAAAATCCGCGGGCAACCGGTAGTCGCGCAGCACTGCGCGCACGTTCAGTATTGCTGCCATCTTCACGCCCCTCTCATTTGTGCAAACACGGATGCCCATGCGAGCGCCCGCCGCCTCTCTGCTCCGCAGTCTTCCTGCGCTGCGCGCGGGATTCAGGGAGCCTATCCCCTGCATCAACGTGTGCGCTGCGCGTTGCGTAAACCCCGCCGGGTCATGCCTTCCTGTCCTTTAGCGATTCCATTCGATCAGCCCCGCACGTGGAAGAAACGTGCATCGACTGTCCGTACTGCTGCCTGCTGCCAGCCATCACGCTCCCGCGTGACAACTGCCGGCGACCTTGCTGCGTTGCGCATCCTCGAACGGGATCTGCCTTTGCAGAGTCCATCGTCGTTGATCGCGTCCGCTGCTGTCGCTGGTCGAGCTCTAGAGCTTTCGCTCCGCGAACCCGGCTTGCGGCTGCTACGGCTACCGTGCCGGCCTTGACACGCTTTCGCGCGCCCGTGTGCGCCTGTCTTGCGACTCGCACGACTTGGCCAACTGCCAGGTAATTCCTTTTGCGCATTTCTGTATCCGGCTGCGCCTACCGTCCGTCTTCCGTACAGGGACATGCCGCCGCTATGGCGCGCACATCCCCCACCCCCAAGCACGTTCAATCAGCCGCAGTGTTTCGGGCCTCATGTAACGCACCCAGCTTCGTGTGCTGAAAGGGTGTGTCCATGCTCTTTGAGCGTCGTCTATTCCGTCCGGTGTCCAAACTGTCCGACTGTCCGGGGAAACGCCGTCTCAAATTGCAAATTCGGGCAAAACCGCCCGCTAACCCAATGGATATCGCGTGTCCGGGGTCCTCAAATTGTCCCAAGTTGCACTTGATTTGATTCAGAAAAAGGCCGCGTCAGATTGCGGCCTGTGACAGAAGGGGGTTTCGCCAGGCAAAGCGGTCCCTTCAATGGTGAAACGCAAGGTCGATGCGCAGATTGCGCGGTGGGTAACGTAGAGATTAACGATCCTCTCAGCACGCTGAGATGCGAAAGCTGCGTAAATGTTGCGAGCTTTGATTCCTTGACTTCTTGCCCAAGCCGCTAGAGTTGGAACGTCACTAAAGGCTTGGGGCCAACGTTGGTCCAGTTAGAGGCCGTACAGGGGCCGAGCGACGGTCACGCCGAAGCGTTTGGTTTATTTGGGCCGAGATCGGCACAAGCTTGGCCCAGAACGCACGCCGGGTGTCGAAGTCGTTCCCTTTCGGGCCAGGCAAGGCCCAAGCGTGGCCCGAGCAACGTGATTGATTTAACAACTCTGGAGAGAGCAAATGAAAGTTTCGGTTTTTGCAGTCGACGTAGGTTACGGAAACACCAAGAGTGCGTTCCGTATGGGGTCCGATCTTGCTACCCAGATGTTTCCGTCCCTGGCACCGATCGCAGTGAGCGACGCCGTGTCGGGCTTCGGTCAGGGCGTGCTGCACGCCCGGAAGGTCGTACCCATCGAGATCGACGGTACGACATACGAGATCGGGCCGGGCGTAGAACTGTCGTCGGCATACGGCAACGCAGGGCGCACGCTGTCCGAAGACTTCTGCCTCACGCCCAACTATGCCGCGCTTCTCGGCGGGTCCCTATATTTCGCAGGTGTCACGGAAATCGACCGTATGGTGCTTGGTCTGCCCGTTCACAGCATCACGAAATATTCCGCGCATCTGCGCGATGCATTCACCGGCACGCTGAACTTCGGTCACGGTCCAGTCAGGGTTGGCTCGGTCAAGGTCGTCCCGCAACCGCTCGGCTCCCTTGTGTCTTTTTCGGAGTATGGAGGCAGCAACTTCGATCGCGAGAACGCCCATCTTGTCATCGACGTAGGCTACTTCACGACCGACTGGGTCGTCGCGCACGGCTTCACGATGAACGACCGTCGCAGCGGTGGCGCACCGGGTGGCGCATCGCACGTGTACAAGAGCATTGCTGCATTGATTGCGAAGAAGGAAGGCGAGCCGGTCGACGACATCGAACGCATCGACAAGTGTCTGCGGGAAAAAAAGCCAATGTTGTTCTATGGAAAGGACATCGATCTCGCACCCTTCCTCGAACAGTCGCAGGCTGTTGTCAATTCAACGGTTAAGGACATGCAGAACCGGGTTGGTCGCACGGCCGACCTGCGCTCCATCGTCCTTACCGGCGGCGGCGCAAGCCTCTACGAGCCGGCGATCCGCGCCGCGTTTCCGCGCGTGCATCTCGACGTCCTTGATGCGCCTTGCTACGCGAATGCAAAGGGCTTTCTTATCGTCGGCGAAGCGACGCTCGCACGTGAGCGTAAGGCGATTGGAGCTGCCGCATGAATGAGGTGACGCTGGTCAAGGTGACGCTCAACGAAGCGACTGACCCTGATCTGTACGCTTACATCACGGCCTTGGCCGGGTTTTTGTCTTCAGGGAATTGATTAATGCAATAACGCAACGCCTTGCGCACGCGCCTGATGGCGGATGCAGTAGAACCAAGCATCATCGAAATCAACACCGACCTTCTCAGGCTTGATGTTCCCTCGCTGGCGACGGTCGATAACATCGTAGGCGAGCGCTTCCGACTTACCGACACGCACCGAACCGTTTTTTACGCCCGACGTAGCAACGATCTCAAACCGGCCAACAATCATCATGAACATGCTTTTCTCCATTGGAAAGGCCCGACGGATTGCGGCCCCGATGGGGACGAATCCCCACCGGGCGGTTCAAGAAACAACACCTCAGCGGGGACTCCCGCTTTTAATCAAACATGCAACGCCTGGCTGATCCTGCCTGCTCCCTTAGGAACGGCTAAAGCCCGTGGCGCCGCACTAGTTGCCAGCCATTCATCTGCGAAATCTGTCCCTCGTAATTTGGGACGATGGATGACTGCCGTGTACCCTTCCGCGCGAAGCCGCTTGGCAAGAATCAGCGCCGCGTCCATCCCTGGCGATTTGCGCGTCTTGGGATCGACCGCGTCGAAGTCGGCGAAGATATGGATAACGCGGATGCCCAGACCCTCCGGTACAACGAAGTCCGAGAGGAGAATCCGGTTCAGGCAATACCAAACCGGCACGCCGAACATCAAATGTGCGGCGAGTACGGTCTCCAGTCCCTCACCTACTCCGATCTCGCCGTTTATCGGCTCCATCAGCCGGACTGCGCCGCCGTTCAGCTTGTTCAGCGTCACGTCGTTCATCTTCGACGGCAAGACCTCACCATCGTCAGTGATGATCGTCGCCTTTGCGGGCTTTGTACGATCAAGGAAGGTACGGTGCAGCGTGCCGAGCCGACCATCCGGCAACGTGAAGCGGGCGAGAATACCCGGCCATTGGCCGATCACCTTTTTCTCATGGCGGTACTCGAGCATTGCAACCCGCAGTGCGCTCGATGGCGCAACGGCCAGACCGGGGACGCGCGAGCGAAGGTAGCGTGATACAAGATCATCGCGTCCATTGGCGATCGCGCTTTCCCACATCGAATCGAGCCGCTTTTGAGCCCACGCCGGATCTGCCTTTCGGCCCGGTGCTGGCGCCGGTCTCGTAACAGCATCGGTCCGCCCGGCAGCAGGAATGCCGCCGTCGAGTTCGAGCATCAATTCCCAGAACGCCATCCCGGTACTTTTGCAGATCAGCTCGTAGCCATCGCCTGCTTTGCGGTCCCCGTTGTTGCACTTCCGGCAAACCCAGTCGCCGCGGCCGCGTTTATTGTCATAGGTGAAGCGATCGTTACCGCCGCAGATCGGACACGGCGCGCCTTTCCCGGTCAGTGAGCTCGCGGGCACTCCATACTTCTGGAGCAACGCAACCCACTGTTCCGGGGACAGCTTGACGCTTTTAACATTCATTTGTCACTCCAGTAGTGGCGTGGTTGAGGTCGATGCCTTCGGAAAGGCGGAAAAAACTGTTGCTCAAAAAAGCCGTCCGGGAACGCGAGCGCGCGGCGGATCGAACGGCTTTTTTCAGCAAGGATGGTCGGATGGCAGAGTTGGCCGCTTACGCATGGGCCGGAAAGAAAAACCACCTTCGTCACTCTGGCCGCACCACAGAGGGAGCGGACAAAGCAACGAAAGGTGAGTCGATACGGGATCGTGGGTGAGAATCTTCGGGATCAGAAGTGATGTTGATCCGTCATTTCTTTGTGATGGACCATAGCCACTTGTCCCAGAGAATCTGGGCGCCCGAAGCGTCCAGCTTGGGTTGACCGTCCTTGTCGACGGCAGGAACCTTGGTTTTCCCAAGACGCCTGACTTCGACACGATCGCCGGTACCGCAACGAGCTTCGGCAATGGCTTCGCGCAGTCCCTCGCCCTGTAAAACGTGCTGCTCGCCGCGGTGTTCAAGTGTCAGGCAGAACGATACATAGGTCTTCCCCGGGCGTTTTCCGTCTGGGAATTCCTTCTCGCCCCACTCTCTCACTACACCGTAGCGTGGTCGCTCGGATCGCCGGGCCTGTGGTGCCTTTGCCGGTGCCTCCAGCGCTGGCGCATTATCGATAACCAACGGAGGATGACTCGGCGTGCTGGCGGTACGAACGCGTGAGCTCGTGTGCAACGCCTGAGGCGTGCTCGCTGCTGGAGTACTTACCGAGACATCATCTGTCCCGGCTGCTCGCGCCGACCTGATCGCGTCTGCAATCGCGTCTCGCATCGAGCTTTTGTGCTCGCTGAGGACAGCCCAATGCGGCTCAAGCGACGGTATCAGCTTCATGCCGACGGGCGTCTCCCGCAACTCGTAGTCGAATGCGGGATGAAACTGGACCACGACGTCGCCCTCATCACGAAAGAGCCGCGCTTCGCCGGCGATTACGACTTGACGCTCGTTGTCGCCACCGCGCCCAACTTCGATGGGAGATGCCTGCGAGGGTGTGGAACAAGCCGTTGGGTGGGATGCGTCTGCGGCGCCGCCGAATAGGCCGACGAACAACTTGCCAAACGTGTACGTCGTCATGTCGCCTCCTACAGCAAGCTGCCGAAGCAGCTATGACGGACGTCTTCCATATCACGCTTGAGCAGTGGGTTGCTCATGATGACGTCTTGAAGGATCTCTGGGTCGACGCCGTTGATCAGGCAGACGTACCGGTACGGCAGCGCACCGTCCCAGAACTCCATCACCCAACCAAGCGTTGCGCGATAGTCCTCCATTTCCAGCTTTTTCCGGTTCCTGATGCGCTCGCTGAACAGCGTGCAGCAATCCATCAGGGACTCGGGCATGTTGTCGCCTCGACGGCTGTCGGTAGCAAGACTGACCAATGCATCGACCATCTTGTCCCGCACAGCTTCGCTCCAGAACTGAGGGTCCGGAAGCGGATCAACCTTTGCCGGCGGCGCAGCAGCGATCGGCGACGCTCCGCCGAACATATCGAGTTGCCATGCGGCGATTTCGTTTTCCATGGGATTTCTCCGTTGAACGGGAACCCATGCCCGCAACGGGTTCGGTTCCCGTTGGGGTGAAGGTGCAGAGACGCCCGTATGGGCGTCTCTGGGTTACAGGCCTGTCGACGTGTCGTCGGTGCCCGTCTTAAGAGGAGCAACGACAGGCGACTTTGCGTACTGTCGTTTGATAGGCGTAACCGTCGCGGTTGCGCTTTCATCTACTTTTGGCTGAGGCGTTGTGGCCGCCGGCGCAGCCTTGGCGTCGCTTGCTTCAGCATCGGCTCGCTGCGCATCGCGGATCGACTTCTTGATCCACATGAACACGATGTAGCCGACGAGCAGCGAGGCGAAAAACGAAAGTGCCGCGAAATACAAGCCGATGCACACCATGAGGAACGACAGCGGGGATCGCGTCGCCCTGTTAACAAATTGGTTCGGCATTTTTCTCTCCAGAAAAATTAACGCACTAGGGGATGTCCAGGCTGGTAGGCGCTGGATGGTTTCGATGCTCGAACGAGCAGGGAAAACAGATGCGCGGAGAGACGCTTTCGTTACGGCTCGGCAGAACCGTGGCGAAAACAGCAATCAACGAAGGAAGGAGATAAGAGGCAGCGACGCGAACAGCGCGGGTATTGCCTCATGTCGATGCGTCAGGAACGCGGGGGATAAACGCGAATTTACGCGTCGACGCGCGGAGGGTGAGCGGGAAAGCTGCGGAAAACGTAGGAGCTTTCGCGCCCGCTCCAGCTCCGCATTTTTTCGCTCCTTGACTTTGTCGGTGACGTGTCAAGCTGGTTTCCAGTTCAACACCGATGAAGGCAACACAATGTTCCTCGAGATAGCACTGGCGATATGCGGATACCAGTTCATTCGCCGTCTGAGAAAACCGTCCAAAGTCTCGTGGCAAGGACTGAAGCCGCTCAGCCGTGCGGAAGTCCTGGGGGCGCGGGGCGAGGCGCGAGCGCACGCGAAACTGGAGGAAACATTGGACTGGCTCTGCGGGTCCGATTACTACCTGTTTGGACCGCTTGTAATCGAGCATGCGCCAGGCACCGCATTTCCGACTGCTGAAATCGACCATCTGGCCGTGACGCCATTTGGTATTTTCATCTTCGAAACAAAGAACTGGTCAGGGCGCATCGCCCCCTCCGCTGCTCGCGGCATGCTCACGCGTGTCGGGTCGGATCGTCGCGCAGAAGATCGCCGCTCCCCCATTGACCAGAACCGGACGAAGGTCGAGTTCTTCCGGTCGATTCTGCCTCCGCTCTGGCCGGTGACGGGCGCCGGTCTTTTCACTTCGCCCGAAGTGAAGCTGGACGGAGCGCTCCATTCGGACCTGCTCTCCCTTTCGGACCTGCCGCAATGGCTGCGTTCAAGAAGAGACGCCTACGCCGGCTTGCGCGCTATCGACGTCCAGAAGGCGATCGATGCTGTGACCCTTCTCGTGAGAACCAGCGAGGCCGCCTTGAGCAGGCACAAGGCGACCGTGAGCGCGTAAATGTTACCGCCTGCACCTTTTAGTTAGACTAATTTTTCGAAACTTGTGACTAAATGTTTCAGTATTGGAACCGTTAAAGGGATTGCGAACCGGGCGATCACACGTATTCCTCAAGCATCATTCGGCGAAAGAGGCGTTGAAAGGCATCTCTTTCCGCAAAACGACGGACTTTTATAAGCTTAATCTTCGTTACACATGTAACGAGGCTCGGTCGCGGGCGTCGTCGAGGAAGGGTTTGGTTTGACGACGCCTGTACGGGTCGAAAGACGCAAACGCCCAAGCTGGTCACCCCTAGGGCGGTATTAGGGGCTAGTTTTTGGTGCGACCGGGGTGGTCGTGTATTCAACTGTTGGAGAGAACAATGCAAATAGGCAAGACATCCAGCACGGAACTCAAAACAGCAGGCAGGCCGCCTGTCATGAACACCGTGCATGAAGTAACGACTTTTGACCCGCTGGACGAGTTTGTGTTCAGCATGCAGGATCCGAATGCCGTCACGCGCGACAACATCGCGAATGCTGCGCGCAAAGTGTTCGGCGGCGGCCCTGAGTCTGCGGATTTCATCGCGAAGCTCGTCGAGCACATGATCTCGGTTTCTGAATCGCGGGCGAAAGTTGTTGCCGAGCTGATCATCCTCGGCGGACACCTTCAGCAAATGATGAAGTCGGCGATCAGCCACCACACCGGAAAGGTCGGGGACTCTCACCAGGCGAGGAAGATGGGCGCGACGCTTTGCTTCGACTTTTTCCAACTGGCCATGGGCATCACTCGTCCGAGCGCCTACAACTACATGCGTTGCCACATGAAGTTCGCTGACGACGCCGAAGCCGTGAAGATTTTCAGCTTTGGGGAACTCAACCTGCTGGCCGCCCAAGAAGTCACCGACGACCAGATCTCGCTCATCAAGAAAAAGAAAAATGCGGACCCAAAGATGGGCCGCGACGACGTCGCGGCAATGCTCAAGGAACTGCAGTCCAAGGATGAAGCGATCGTCGACCGCGACAAGCAGCTAGAAAACCTCGAAGGTTTGCTGGCGGATAACAAGCTTCAGCTTGATGTCAGTTCGCGTGAGAACAGACATCTGATGGACCAGATCGCGGCGCACGAGCGCAACCTCTCCGAACAGGACAGGAGCATCGCAAACCTGCAACAACTGCTCTCTGAACGCTCATCCGGTTATCCCGCGTTGGAGCAGGAACTCGCGGCCAAAAACAAGGCGTTTGCTGAAGCGACGGCCGAACTGAGGGCTTTAAGAGAAGCCAAGCCCAAGGTCGAAACGGTGGAAGTGCCCGTCGAAAAGCTGCCTGATTCTTACTCGAACCTTGTAGCCGCGTGCCAGGATGCGATGAGCAACCTGTCGGAACTTCAGCAGCAAAAGTCCGACCTGGAAGCTGAGATCAAAGGGATCGAGGCCAACGTCGCTGCCCAAAAAGCGGAACGGGACGCAGGCTCAGCCGTGAAGGACGCACTCGCCAATCTAATGACGGCGTGGGGCGATGTATCCGGAAAAATGGCAACCGTCCAGCTTGCTGTTCAGGCATCCCGCGATCCCGAGCAGTACAACCCGACTCTGGAAGCTCTTGCCGCGACGATGCGCAAATATCTCGCCGAGATTGAAGCTGCGCTCAGCCGCAAGTCGCGGTAATCAAACTCTGCTCGGAGTGAGCGACGTATGCCGTCGCTCGCGAATAAAGAAGAAAAAGACACATCATGCAAAAAGATATCCACGGCCATAGCGAGCCGACGAACGTTCTGCTTTCCGCGTGGCTGGTCGAAAAGATTCAGCGCGCCAACTTTGGACTGGTCGATTTCATGCGCCGCGCACTCGCGGCCCATCGGCAAATGGAGAACGTCTTTGCCCTGTCCCTGCCGGACATGGAAACGTTCGAAAAGTACATCGGAGCGAAAGCCACACTCATGAACATGCCGTTCATGGCGCTCGCCCCGGTCCTCGACGACCCCCGCGACTGGGAATCCTTCGTCGATGGCGTCATGTTCTCGCAAAAAGTCGAAGGACTGACGGAGGCGATGCCCCGCCTCGACCAGATAACGAGTCGCGACATTTACCACTACAACCAGGCGTATGTGCAACTCATCAAGGATGTGTTGCACATGAACCTTCTCGCAGTGCCGTTGCTCGGCATTTCGGCCGAACTTGCCGCCTACCTCAAGCAGTTGCCGATGGCTCGCCTCGAAAAAGCCATAGGCTCGGTCCGCTTCCCACTGTTCCGCTGGCGGTTCGAAGATCCCAACTTCTGGATGGAGTACTCCGCCGGCTGGATTACCGAAGAAACCGTCGCGCACTATCTCATGCGCACCTCGCCAGTTCGCACGGACTCTCTGCCCTATAAGCACATGTGGACGGATCTCCGCCTGGAGCGCGGCGACAAGGAAGCCTATGCCCGTTTGATGATGGCTCAGGGTTGCCGTGCATCGACCGCGATCGACCTGTTCAACCTGAATCCCAATAAGGCGCGCACGACCTACAAGGAGATTCATGGCGTGAGCTCGCCATGCGGGTGCAGGCCGAATTCTCTGACCTGGTACGTCGATAACGCGGTGCACCGGTTGCAGGCCACCGTCTACGTCTGGCTCTACCGCAACGGTCTGGCCAACGGCGGAAATATCCCGCAGTCGTTGATCGCAGCCAACGACATCATCGCGAAGATGTTTGGCAAGAACCTGATGATCACGGCGGATCGCGCCAACCACTTGACCCGCTCAATGGCAATGGACTCGCGGTTGACGATCGCTGCGTGCCGAGGCTGCGCAACCGATTATGTTCTTTCGAACAGTGAAGGAAAGATCGAACTGGCGAAAGACTTTTCCTGCCCCGGTTGCAATTACCTGCTCTCGACGAAAGCCCAGGCGAGCAAGCGCAAAGTGTCCATCTGACCGAAGGAGACCGACATGACCGGGACATTCCCCGTAGAAGCTGGTTGGGTAGTCTTTTCACGAGACGGGCGCGCGCAGTTCGGCTGGCGCGACCCGGAAACGGGATCGTTCCACGCCGAGGCTGACGGCGAATGCATTGCCGACGCCGTCGGTGCGGTCGAATTCTACTCAGACGTCATGCACTAAGACATGCAGGACTTCGCTCACCTTTTCAGCGATAGCGTCGCGGCCTGGTTGCGAGGCCGTGGCGACTTCCGCTTCCAGCGATACGAACGCCATTACCGCGCCGACCGCTCGGCTGCACATGAAGCAGCTAGTTTCGATCTCGAAAGAACCAACGAGCAATACGCGGTGCGGTGTCGTCGTAAAGACGGCCGCCTCGTCGCTGTTCTCGACACCAGAGCGTTTAGGCATCTGGTGGCCTTCGTCGCGATCCTTTGGGGCGGATCGCTGCTGTTGCCAACGGTCGGAAAATCGCAACCGGTGGCCGCAGGCGTAGTGCTCATTGGGATTTTTATTGCAATCCGCATCAAGCGACGGAAAGCGAACTCCAGCGGACGATCGCAAACGGTTGCGCGCTAGCAACGAAGCGCTCAGACAGAACTTACCGGCCATTACAATGCGTCGCGGACCGGAAACCACGGTTGAACACTGGGCGCAAGATCGGAGCTGCCTTGACTTCGGAACGCGCTCGATAAGATGAAAGTACGGTTGTGCAAAGGGGCACAGCCAATAACACTCCGAGGAAGTAAAGTGATGAAAAAGAACATTTCCGCTCTCACGGCTATCTCTTTTGCAACCGTACTCGCCCTGTCGGCATGCGGCGGCGGCGGCGGTGGTAACGGGGGCAATACCACAAGCTCGACTCCCTCCGTTCCGGCAGCAAACCCCGGGAATCTGCAGAGCAGCGTTCCCGCAGCTACCTACACAGGCGGAACTGCACAGGCATCGATCTTTTCGCAGTTGAACGCCTACCGGACAGCAATGGGTGTCGGCCAACTGAAACAGGACCCGGTGCTCGACGTGTCCGCTACTGCGCACGCGCTGTATCTCGTCACGAATTTCGCGAACGGCAATATCACCAGCACTACGCACAACGAGGTCTCGACGTTCGCGGACTTTTACGAAGTTACGCCGCTCAGTCGCGCGGACAAGGCCGGTGCTCCGGTTACGGAATGGATCGGTGAAAACGTTGCTGTAGGTCTGGCGCAGGCCAACGCGTCCGCCTTCGCGTCCGATTGCCTCGGTCAGTATCTGAATACGGTTTATCACCTCCAGGGTGCTACTGAGGTGGAGGAAACCATCGGGACCGGCTTCCAGCAAAACACCGCACAAGGTACGTATTCGTGCGTGCTGGACTTCGGCCAGACAACAGGTGTTAGCGGTACTCCCGCAGCGAATGGGTTCCTTTCGTCGGCCGGACAGCAGATGGCAACTACTGCGATTGCGCACTCGCCCCTGGCGAACGAAACCAGTGTGGCTCGGGCCATGGTAGCCGAAATCCCGAATCCGGCTCCCGACTTTGCATCACCGGGTCGGCCGATCATGGTTCGTGTAACTGCTGCAAACGCAGGCGATGTACTGACTGTCAGCAGTTTCACGCTGACGTCTTCGGGCGGGACCGTCGTGCCGGCGCGGATCATCGTGCCGTCAGCCGCGCTCACTGGTTCCTCGGGCGCTACCGCCGACGTGAACAATGAGATGGCCGCTGGCGTGGCGTTCCTGCTGCCGCAGGCACCTCTGGCAGCGAACACCACCTACACCGTGTCGTTCAGCGGGGCACGTACAGGTACACCGATCAGCACAACGTGGTCGTTCACGACGGGCACTTAATCCGCAAGCTGTCTTCCTCTGCGTTTTGCGGGACCAGAAACAAAGAAGCCGCTCACTTGAGCGGCTTCTTTGTTTCTGCTATCAGCGAATGACCAGGGAGCGGCGGCAGCCACCGTCTGATCGCGACAGGCTTAGTTTGGACCGCCGTTGTTGGCGTCGTCGCGCATATATGTCACGGCAATGACGTTGGTCGTACCGGGCGAAAGCCAACAGAATCCGTTGTCGCCACCGGCCTGGTTGACCCATAAGTCGTTAGTGCCAGAAGCTGGCGGCGTCCCTGACGTGCGAACAATACTAAGGTTATAACCGCCGCTGTTGACCATAGCCATGAGCGGAGCCACGGCAATGTTGTACTGATCTTGCCCTTGGCCAGTCATCGGGCCGGACATAAACAGGTTCCCGAACGGACCGCCCAGGGGACTCATCGAATTCATCGCAGCGAGACATGCGGATGCTTGCTGCTGAGGGGTGACTACCGATGGAGGCGGAGCAGCGCAGCCAAGGCCTACCCAGCTGGAACCGTTCCAGCTAGGTGCACTGGTCTGATTAAAGCCAGCCGGGCAACTCGGCGGAGCTTGATAGTTGCACTGTGGTGCCGAGTATTGCGATCCGATCCACTGCGCTGCCGCAACCGTCGTATAGCCAGGTGTACTGGGACACGTGGGCGCGGTCTGCCATGCCGTCGTGATCTGACCGATGCAGGTCGAATCCTGGTTGTTGACTGAACACCTAACGGGACCTGCAATTGCGGCGTGGCTGCCCAGCACCGTGCAGACAACCAGTGCAATCCTGATAATCGCCTTTGTCAGGCTCATCCTTTTCTCCGCTCAATAAGAACAAAACGTGGAAGCCACGGCGGTGCCAGGTATCACAGTGCCGCTGCCGTCCGTGATGAAGACCGTCCATGGGCCCGTTCCAGCGGTCGGGTAATTGATCGCGGCGGTAGGATCGGTAAACGTGCTTTGGCCGGTCACCACGATCCCTGGCGTGCCGCCCGCAGGGCACACAGGACTCGGCACAAACGTACCGGCGCCCGAAGGGATAGCGATGTAGCCGTACCAGAGCTTCGGTCCGCCAATCGGCATCCATTGCAGAACGCCCGACAGGTTCTGGCACGAGAGCATCAGTCCCGAGTTGTCACTCGCGCCCGTCATGACATTGGCCTTCGGGCACGCCGTTCGTGGCCAACCAACGTTCCCTGTTCCGACCGTCGTCCCCGCAGTAACGGTCGTACCAGCAGTAACGGTCGTACCAGCAGTAACGGTCGTGCCCGCAGCTACGGCACCGCTTGCGGCCACAGCGCCCGTTGCGCCAACATTCGCGGCGCTCACCGTTCCTTCTGCGTCAAGATTGTGAACGTTGTGCAGACTGACGTGATTGACGTTCTGGTCGCCCGTCCACGTAAGACTCCCATCGCGCCGGATATAAACTGAACTACCATCATCGTTGGGACCGTTCGTCGCCAGGATTGTCGCTGCCTTAGCACCAAGCGGATTGGCGGTTGTGAACGATCCGTTGATGCCACCGATCACGGCCGGGTTCTGGGAATTCGAATAGCCAAACTGGCTTGTCCCGGCCAGCTTTGAGCCAGCCTGAGCCACCTGGGCTGCACCGCCTACGTCAGGCTGCCCCCCCTTGAGCAAGGGCTTCGACGGATACATCGTGAAAGCCACGCGGCAGTTGCCCGCCGCCTGCGTGCAGCCGGCGGGTATCATCGTCATGGAGGTCGCATACGAGCCGCCCCAGAACGGTCCTGCGCTATGCGTCTGCTTCAGATTACCTGCCGCGACGAGTTGCGCGATTGTTGGCGGCGTCAACGTCGATACATTTCCCGACGCCGTGTACTGCGAGAGGATCGTCCCGAAGTTGTCTGAGATCCAGCCTTCGAACGCGCTAACGAGCGTCGCTTCGTTCTGACCTTCGATCGACAGCATCGTCGCACGCTTATCCGTGACATCCGCCTTGATCGCCTGCACAGTCAGAATCGCTGAGCCCAGCAGCACGATCATCATTTCCAGCAAGCTGCCCATAGCCGCCCCGGATTACGTGCGCGACGTGTAAAGCTGCAACGTCGCGTATGCGCCTCCCGCTTCACAGGCTGTACCCGCCGTGTTGCTGCTGAAAGTCGTCGTGGGACCGGCGAGGGTCGTTCCGTTCGCTGCCACCTGCGAATACGTGTTTGTCAACGCGGCCACACTCATCGAACATACCGCCGCGGGGACCTGATAGGACATGATGAGCGAGTCATTGGCCGTGGCCAGCGTACCGACCGAGATCGTCACTGGCTGGTTAAAGATACCCTTCAACGAGGACTTGTCCGACGCCAGCCGTGAGCCTGCCGCGTCGAACGCCCGGTTCGTGGCAAGCGTAGTCAGTGTCTCAGTGGAGAAGTCGGCGTCGTTCTGTGTGGCATTCAGCATGCCCGTATGGAACATCTGCGCCTCGCTCGTGAACTGCGACGACTTGATCAGGGTGTAGACATAAGCCCCACCCTTGATCACCGCGATCGCCAGGAGCGCGGCGCCCGCCATGTAGGCACCCGCCTCGATCAGCGACAGTTCGCCCGACTGTTTCCTGCGTCGAGCCATCTGGAGCAAACGCAAACGGCTGGCCTTAGTCATTTCTTGTTGCATAAATCTTCTCCCAAAGTTAACGCCAGTTGACGTGGCTGAAAATGAAACTGCAGGTCGAGCGCTTACTGCGCGCCGGCTGTCGGGATGCCGCCGCTCATGTTCACGGCTCCTGTGACGACATACGAACCGACACCGATGGTCAGAAAGGTGATCACCGCAAAACAGAGCAGCACGTAATGCGTCAGCCGCGCGTTTCGCTTTACGGCCTCGACCACACGCGTAAGCGAATCGCGACCAAGCGACTTGATCGCCGCTTCAAACTGGTCACGGCCCGCTGCATCGGTAATGGTGTCTACGATCATTTCCGAGAAGATGCCAGTGTCAAGAGCCCGCATCGGCTGATCGGGACGCTGCGTGAGACGCTTGCTCATCGTGGTCAGATGCCAGCGCATCCATGGGTCCGAGGATTGCGCCACCCGGTTAATAGCTGCCCGCAAAGTCAGATTGGAATCGAACAGCCCGGCCAGCGACACAATCAGCAGCGCAGCGCGCATGTCACGACGGTTGCGCCACATGAGCGGAAATTTGTCGAACCGGTTGCGCAGCGGCCCGACCCAGCGCTTCAACGTGTAAAAGTACAACGCAATCATTCCGATAATCAGCGAGGCCGAAATCCACCAGTACTCGTAGGCAAAAGTGTCAATATGGAACAGCAGGCGGCCGACATCGGGCCATTGCTCCAACGGCTTGATCTCGACAACCTGCGGGTAGATCATGCCGCCGAACATCATGCAGAACCCGTACAGATAGATCAGCAGAAACGTCGGGTACGCCACCTGCAGCGTGGTCTGTGATGACAGCGTGCGCTTTGCAAACGCAGCCATCTCGGCAAGCTCGAAACCTCGGGCTACCGCGTCCTTCTGCGTTGACTCGTCCGCGATATCGAACAGCGTGTATTCGTCGCCTGGAATGAACGGTTTGATCGCGGCGGAAAACGAGTCACCCTTCACGAGTCGCTCACGGACTCGCGCAAAGACCTTCCACTCGATGCGGTCGCGCTTGCGGTTGCGGTTCTCATAGGTCTCGAGACGTTCACGCAAGGTCTCCACGTCCCGGAGCCCCTTCTTCTCAATATCCAGACGGGTTTCCTTATAGAAGGTCTCTCGCACGCTCTGGAAACGCCAACGTGCGATCCGCATCTGCGTCGCCTCAGGGAACCTGGCGATCAACGAACTCAACATGACGCATCACCCTCGTTACAGTTTTCCGTCAGCACCCGGCATCACGCGGTATTGCGCGAACGACTGCATCGAACGGTTAATGAATTGTGGGTCGATTTCGCCGCGGGAAACCTTGAAAAGAGCGTGTTCATAGAGGGTCTTTCCGGCCATGTCCTCGTTATCGAACGTGGTTGTGCGTTCGCGGCGCCACACTTCGCGTGCCCCGCTCCAGTCCCGCTTTGCGATTCGCTCGCGGAACTCCGGCGTCGGACGGTACAACTCGGCCACCAGCGTCGGGCGCTTCGTCCCGCCCGCGACCTTTCCGTCGCGCGATAGCAGACCATCCAGCCGGCAGTGCTGGCAGCCTTCATGGCTGCGGCAGGCCATCTTCGATGTATCAAGGCCGAACTTGGAGCGCAGCAGCTCGAGTTCGTGCGGTGACATCACGTCTTCGGCGGGCAGCTTGCAGTGTGG
Organism: Paraburkholderia sp. RL18-085-BIA-A; assembly: GCF_046027075.1. Classification (NCBI taxonomy): domain Bacteria; kingdom Pseudomonadati; phylum Pseudomonadota; class Betaproteobacteria; order Burkholderiales; family Burkholderiaceae; genus Paraburkholderia; species Paraburkholderia sp. RL18-085-BIA-A. The sequence goes on from NZ_JARESU010000029.1 coordinate 69,249, forward strand.
GCACAAGGTGGGGACGAGTTTCTGGTTGCCGACGGCGTTGATGAATCCTTCTGCCGCCAGTTCGTCGATCGGCAACTGCAGGCGGCCACCGGCCATGCGCATGACCGCGGAGATAATGTCTCCGGCGTGTAGCGAGAACCGCACCGGGTGGCCGGTCAGTGCAAGCTCAGAAACCAGTCCCATCACCACACGATCGCGAACTTCTGAAATCGTCACGTCGTCCGGATCCATCCGCATGAGCGTGCGGATCACTTCCGCGTATTTGCGGTTCGCCTCGTCGTCGGATTCGTCGGGGCGGCGGATGATCGAAATCTCGGTAAGCCACGGCAACGGGTACTCGGACGGCTCGCTGACGGCGAACTGCTTCTTGAGTTCGCGGTCGGGCAGCATGTACGAGAGCGCGCGCAGCAAGGTAGTCTTGCCAGACCCCGTCTCGCCCGTCAGCGCCGTGATCCCGCCGCTCACATAGTTGAGCGAGTCGATCAGCCGCAGCTGGCTGGGCGCTAGTCCCATCTGATCGGGCATAAGCACCGAGAAGTGCTTGAAATTACCGTCGAGCAGCCGCAAACCCACGTCGTAACCGCCCACTGCCGGCGCTGACTGCCAACGCAGGTTGATGGTGTCACGCCCGAGAACGAGCGGGATCATGGCAGACTGTGGAGCGCTCGGCTGGAATGAATTGCCCGAGTTGGTGTTCTTTTGTACGAGGTCCGAATATGCCGCCGATAGCGCGCGACGGACGATGTTTTTGGGCAGGCGCCGATAGGTGTACAGATCACCGTTCACCCGGAATCGCACCTCGACTTCTCCGCGAAAGTCACGCGGTTCGAAGTGAACGTCGCTTGCGCCGTATGCGTGCGCGGCCTCGATGATGTCGCGGAAGTTGCCGATCGCACGTGATGCTTCCCGCTCTCCAGACAGCGAACGATCCCGCTTTCCCTCGTAGATGGTCGCGATAACCTGCTCGGTCGCGATCATCTCTTCCTGAACGATGAGATCGTGCGATGCCAGATCCTTCAGGAAGGTTGCAAACTGCGCTCGCTCGCTAAAGCGCGCCGTGGCGGCCACAATTGCAATACCAGGCTGAATCTCAACGGCGACGAATTCCTTGCGCGCGGCTGCTGGCACCCGCAACGTCGAGTCGGCATCGACGCCCGTGAGAATCCGCTTGAAATCGGGCAGCGCGTCGGCAGAGACAAGAGCCGGCCGGCCGCTCGACCCTGCGGTCGGCTCAAGATCGTCCTCATCAATCTCAGCGAGAGGGCCTCTCGACCCAACGGCAAGTGGAGCAACCAGGGCGTGACTTTCACCCGGTGCGTCGGCGCCGCCAGCCTGAGCTAACCGCGTCGACACGCCCGCTTCATGACCGTGATCCGGCTTTCGTGCCGCTGCGTCCGTGCCCGCAGCAGCGTCAGGAGGAGTCTCTGTAGCCGTAGCCGTAGTCGTAGACGCGGGCGCGGGCGCGGGCGCAGGCGCAGGCGCAGGCGCAGGCGCAGGCGCAGGCGCAGGCGCAGGATGCGACTGTGCAGCGATCAGCCTGTCAAGCTCCTGCAGCGCCCTTTCGCCTTCTGCATAGGCGTCGCCCAGACAGGTCGCCGGCGCGGCAATGTCTTGCACTGCAACTTCAGGTCCGGAGTTGCGAGTTGCCGCCTCCGACAAGCCTTCGTCGTTCGGCGAAATCGGCGCCCGCTGAGTCGTCGACGGTGCAAGTCCGGGGGTCTCCGTGAACGCCTCAACGTCTTCAACGTCATCGCCTGACAGCTTGCGACCAAGGAAAGACACGCTCGGATTGATCGCCTTCGGAGTTGCCTTGAACCGCGGCTCGTTTCCCTGCACGGCCGCGGAGAGGCCCGGCTCGGCGAAGCTGGTCGTCCGGGCGCCGCGCAGACGCTTCAGGAACCCGCCATTCGCGTGCTCGACGTCGCTCTCGCTACTGCTAAAAATTCCCATGTCTCACCTCCCAATCGTGATGGTGGGGGAACCGCCCACTGGCACGCCCATCGGGAGCGGACCACCGAGGTCCGTGATGGCCTGCACGGCGGGACCGTCCACAACCGTGGGAGACGTCGACGGCGTCGAGATCACTTCCGTCCACGTTCGCTTCCCTTCGGAGACCGTGACCTGATAGCCATCGACGCGCGTGACGGTCCATCCGTTGAGCAGCTTTTCGCCGCGTTGCGCCGGATAGATCCCACCCTGATAGTCATAGAGAACGTGCGACCCGCTCATGTCGCTGTATGCGCCTACAAATTTGATGGGCGTAGCCGTCTTGACGGGCGCGCGCTTCACTACTTTCGGCACTGTTGGGGGCGTCCCATCCGGAGTCGCTGGAGGCTGTGTGGTAAGCGGAGCGTTCAGGCCGACACCCTGTGCCGCAGGTTGGCCGCCTTCCGTCTTGCGCATTGAGTCGACCAGCTTCTGACGTGCGAGTCCATCAATGTCGTCAAGCGTGAGATGTTTTTCGTCGGCATGTGCGAGGCCAAGACCCAGCACACAAAGAGATGCCGCGACCTGCCAGGCGACCTTATTGAAGAACATAGTATTTTCCCTTCGCCGTGAAATGGACGCCGGTGCCGTCGTCCTTGAGTTCGAGCTCGAGCGTCGTGAGAGACATGCTGTCCGGCAACCGCGCGAGTAAAGGTGATTGCCACATATAGCCATCGATCTGCCAGTCGCCCGCCTGAACAATCGGGCCCGTCACTTCGCTCACAGTTGGCTGACGGGCGAGAAGCCGCTGCGGAGGCTGCAGTGTCACGACGTAGCCGTGACTCTCCAGCGCATCGGGTCTGGTCGAGAGGCGTTGCGGATCGGTCTGCAGTTGCCTTATCAGCACTTGCTCTGTCGGCCATTCCCTCGCCTGCGACAACGAAACCTTCTTCACAGCGGGAACTGCCGGGCCTGCGGTCTGCAGGCGCAGTCCATCTTTCTGGAACACGACCGGGCGCATCGCGGGAAGGGCATTCGCGTCGAAGTCCCTGAACGTGCCGCCTTCGCGCTTGTAGAGAATTGAACACGCCCCGGCAATACCGCATGACGCCTTTTCAACCTGCCAGCCACGCCGGTTTGTTTCCTGCGCGCCGAACGCTTCCATCAGCTTCGGAGCGAGCAGTGAGGCGAGCGGCACGGGGCCGGCGAAGGCGCGCGCCACCGCGCCCTGATACTCCTGCATATAGGTCGGAGGCGGTGGCGCAGGAGGCGGCGGCGGATTGATAAAGTCCATCGCCTGACTGAAGCCGTAGATTGCCGCGATACCAATAACGAGTAGAGGAACCGCCTTGGGCACTTTGACCGGCAGTTTCCTGATCAGCCCGACGCCTTTGCCGAGAAGCAGTTCATTAACAGCGAACGGCTCATCAACGTCGCCAAGATCGGCGCCGTAACCCAGCGTAACAAGCGCGACCCGATCCTTTTCGCACTCGTCTTCGAGTGCCTCGCGCCGGGCCGCCAGTGCGCTCAACGAGACGTCCTCGTCGGTGCGAACCGTACCTCGCACAACCAGTACGACATGCACTCGCTGGCTGTCCTGAATCAGGACAAGTACTGCAGGCTTCGCGCGTACGCGCTCGAGCAGCGCAATGCGAGCCGCTGCCGAGTAGAGCTTCACGCCCTTGCGTTCGCCCGGTTCAGGCGCGCAGAATCCGGCGACCGTCTCCTCCTTGCCTCTGATTTCGGCATAGTGTGTTGCGGCGAAATCCTGCGCATAGCGGCGTCGCTCGGACGTACCGCCCTTCGTGGCGTAGGCGCGCCACTCGAGGCCGAATACGAGTTTCGCCTTCTTTTCGTTGGGAATGGTCTCGAAAAACATGCTGTGGCTCACATCGACGGAACCACGTTCGCCGTCAGCATGATCACCTGGAATGTCTTCGCTTTATTCCACGCGCCGCTCAGTCCGCCAATCCCGGTGTTGCTTGATCCGTCATAGTTGTTCGTGACTGCACCGTACATAACGACGGTCTGTCCGTCAGACAAGGCGATTGTCTGATCGTCCTTGCTGCCAACGATATCCGGCAACTGGATCTGTTGCGAAGACGCGCCCGAGCCGGTTCCGATCGTCGTGAACGGTCCGTTGAGTTTCGAGCTGTCGCTCCAGTACGACAGCACGATCTGGTTGTGGTCGTTCACCGCCGGCAGAATATTGACGAAGTCACCCACGGTCACGGATCCAGGCGTAAGGCCTGGTGCGCCCGCCGTACCACTGATAGATCCCGTCGACGGCGTTGTAGATGCGAGATAACCCTTTGTCTCGAACGAGCCGATCGACATCGGCAGACCATTCAAGGTCATCTTGGTCTGGGTATTGTCCGAGATCGTTTTGCCGAACGTATTGAGGCCATTGATGACGGCGTTCGTGCCTGTGAAAGGCGTGTTTGGCTTAAGAACAGAGAGGCCCACGGAGCCAGCGGCAGTCGCCAGCGAAGTCGGCGAAGCAAAGGTGATCGAGTATTTCGCCAGCCCATCCGAGATGGCGTTGAACACGACATCCGCACTCAGGCCTGCCTGTGTGCCGTTGTTCAGTGCGATCTGGAGTGTGCGTACGCGGACCGAAACCTGACGGGTCGAAATAGCGTTTTCGCGCGTGAGCACCATGCTCATGCGATCAACGGCTTCCTTCGTGTCGCGCACGATGACGAGGCGACTATGCGGATTCACCCTAACCTTGCCCATCGGGGTACAAAGGCCTTCCAGTTCCTTCGTGATCAGGTCGATCTGGTCGAACTTGCCGTCGCGGCCAGTCGACGTCACTGCCGCGAAGGAGCCCGTGTTGGCGCTAGTCGTTCCGGTGCCCGTCGATTGAGTGCCCGTCGACGTGTCCGTGCCCTTCGACATTGACGATTTGATGTTCACGGTCCCCGGAATCGCGGCGATCTGGAAGGTGCGGGTAACGAAGCGAGAAATGTTGATCGTCGAACCGTCGAAATCCCAGGCCAGCCCCAGGTCTTCCGTGACGCTACGCAGATACGGACCAATCTTTTCATTCCCAGGCTGGCGATAGATCGGTTCGACGCTGCCAGTGGCGCCCCTGCCCACCCCGCCGGATTGCGCACCGCCCGGCGCGACCGTTTCGATCAATGCGTCGCGCGGAATGAAAACGTCTGGACTTAGATGAACCGGATACCCCGAAGCGTCCGAGACGAGAGTCGCGATCTTCGTTATCGGCAGGTTCGCAGGGAACGTGACTGTTTTTTCTCGAAATACTGCCGGCAAGGTCGCTTCATACGCGACTGGCACAAGTCGGTCGCCGAGGAAGGCGGTTTGCACGTGTTCAACGAGCGACATCGAATCGCCCTGGTTGGCCATCGCCCGTGTAGCTTCCTGGGAAGCTGCATCGTAGGCGCGGTTCACGTCGGACTGCGTCACGGTGCATCCCGTCAGGATTGACGCCACGAGAAGGGATACAGCAGCTTGAAGACGGTTCGATCGCATCGTCGGTTAATCCTGGCAGTTCGCCGCGCGGGCAACCACGCGAATGACATTGTTGGTGTGTTCGCAAACACGGGTGGGTGTCCGCATGTGATTGGTCGCACGCATGACCTGCGTCAGCACGGAGTCAAAGTCACCACTGAACGTTGCGTTGAATTCGAGCGGCAGGTCGTCGTCAATCTTCCAGGCCAGTTGCCATCCCTGTTGCTGCAACCAGCGATCGAGCGCGTTACGCAGGTTGATGTCCTGCGGCGTGATCGCAAGCGTCAGTACGCCTGAGGGAGGCGCACCAACGGCGCCGGGAAGCACGACAGGCGCCACGCCGTACGAGCTTTGCCCGGCGCGCAAAGTGGCGGCCGCCGGCGCCCCGCTGACCTGCGTGGGCGTGGTGGTCAACATGGGCGGCATACCCACCTGCCCGGCTTTCGCCTGCAACGGGTTGATCGCTGCAACTGAGGCGGTAGGCGCCGAAGGAGCGCCAGACAGTAGCTGCCAGCCGTCACCGGAAGGCGCTGAAATCTGCGACTGGTTCGGATCTGTCGCGAACGAGGCGGTGGTAAGTGCAGACAGCGTCAGTAACGCGATGACTCGCGCAATCAGTGAGGCGCGACGACAGGAGGGCATGATGATCATTGGCTTCATGAATTTCAGTGGGCCGCGCGCTGAATGCGCCGATAAATGTTGTTGGCGTACACCAGTTGCTTGTTGGCTGAGACGGCGTTGTACGCACCGACAGCCTTCCATGTCGGACCAAACTGCTTGATGTTCGACGCGAGAATCCACGTTCCGACGTAGGCATTCACGCAGCCGTTGAACAGGGCTTCGCGCGTGATCCCATAGCGGCGCAGCTTAGGCAGCCACGACGAATTGATCTGCATCAGTCCGATGTCTTCGGTACCGTCGCTGTTCGTATTGACCGCGTTGGTGCGCATGCCGGACTCCTGCTGTGCGATCGCCCTGACCAGAACGACGCTCGCACGATGGAACCGCGCGGCGTCATCGAGGCAATCTGCCCACGCGGCCCTTATGCACAGCGACGTGCAGAGAAGGAATCCGAAGATCCAACGGGCAATCATGATTTCGGACGGTCGAAAAAACGCACGTCGTGCTTGCGCGTGACGTTCACAACGTTGCCGTCCGCGGTGACAATGAACTGGTCGGCCGTGCCGTTGAACCTGTAATAACGCCCCTTCTGCTCGCCAGAGCCAAGATGCGCGACGTCAGCAACCTTGACGTTCCCCACGGTGTCGGCAAACTTGAAGTACGTCGAACCATCCTTGTCGAACACGGCTTCCAGACCCGCGGTATTTCTCGCATCGAACGAATAGACCAGACCTGCAACGCGCGCGACCTCGACGCTGTCTGTGCCATTCGATACGACGAACCGCTCCGCCCGGTTCAGCGTCACGACATTGCCCGAGTCGTCCCATTTTGGCTTGAGCGAGTGACCCTCCATATCCTGAAAGACGGTCTCTTTTGCAGGCCTTTGTGAGAAGCGGATCTGGATGTGGGTATCGTCGCCATCGCGAATCGCGAGCGCACCGAACTTCGCAGCGAGTGCCGAGTCGCGGGCCGGGATGTTATCGCCGGCCGGTAGTGATTCGGCGGCACTTATCGACGCCCCACCGGCCGTACCCGTAGCTGGCGCAATGCTCGCCACGTAATTCACTCCAGTCGACTTTGCCGCAGCTCGACGGAGGGTGACGTGATGCGAATTGAAATCGACGTCCGCGTACAGGTCGACGGTGCCCAGCAGGCGGTCAAGTGACTGCATCCAGTTCTCACCTTCACGCGTGGCGAAGCTCTGGGCGGAAGTAAGATCGACGTCTTTTTGCGCTGAGCCAGTCCATCCCTGGGGAACAAGCGCCTTCACCAGTTGTGAGAGCGGCAGCGTCACGCTCATTGCGCGCGTGCTTTCGAGACGCGGACGGGCGCCGATTAGCGCAAGGCGGTTAGAGAACCCGGTGAACCCAATCGGCATGTCGCCGCTAGTGTTGCCCCGATCAGCCGTGAAGCTGTTCGCCTTTGTCCAGCGTGCCGTCGCACTGCCACCGCCGACCGAGTAGCTGATTATTTCGGGGACACCGCTTACGACGATATACGGACCTTCAGCATGACCGCCAGCCACTTTCAGGGTCTGGCCTGCCCGCGGTTGAAGATATGTGTCGGTGCCATCGTTGAACACCAACGCTGGCCGCTCGCTCATGCTGCCGTTGATCTGGTAGTCGAAGTCGAGCGGATCGGTGCTCGCAGCCGACGCAGACAGCGAGAACACTGCCAGCGCGATGATGGTTAGCGTGTGCTTCATAGACCGCGTTCGAGTTGGGAGAGATGCTGGATGAAGCGCGCGAGATACTCGCGGCCCGGTTGCGGATTGGCGCTGTGGTAATACGCCACGGCCTTCACGGCCGAGTGCGTCTTGCGGTAGTTCTCGTTGAGGATGTCTTCTGCAACGTGAATATTTGTCGCAGGCGCGAGCGCATCCCACGGCGACGCAAAGCGCTTTGAGTGGTAGCACCAATTGATCTGCAAAATGCCTACATCGAAATCGCACCGGCCATTCGCGATCAGAAGCCGGATTGCCTTATACGCGTCCGCTCGTGTGCGAAAAAAGAAGCCTCGTCCCGCGACGTTCAACGTCCACGGCCACGCTCGTCCGTTGTAGGCCGATTCGTTAAGCGCGATTCCAGCAAGAATCTTTGCGTCGACGCTCGTGTGCATCACGTCGAAGGGTGCCTGTGCCGACGCACAGGCCCAACCACCGCGATGCTCTGCCAAGGCAGCCTGCGCGTCGTCGTCCATGACGGCAGGCTGCAGCCAGCCGCTTCCGATCAGCAGGCTCTGGATACTTTCCGGCGTTCCATCGACTGTTACTGCAGCGAAGCCGTTCTTGCCTGGTTCAATGTTCTGGCCTTGCAGCCGTTGCGCCCACGCCAGGAACGGCTTCAAACCGCAAGCATAGACGGGCGTACCCGGCAGCTCGAGAACCGAGCGCTGGCTACCGTCCTCGACGACAAACTTCGTCGGGCTGATGATCGTGTCGATCACCGCAGCAGCGGACGACGAACACGCGGCTGCGAGTAGCAAGGCTGTCACCGCATACCTAGTCATGGTATGGCTCCATGACGATGTCCTGCGTGACCTGAACGAGGAACTTCTGGCCCGGTGGTACCGTGATCGTCGGAGGAATGTTCTGGTTGCGTTGAAGCACGGCCTGCGCAGTCGTCGCGGCGACCTGCCCCGCTGTGCTTCCTGTGGTCGTAATACCGATGGGGCTTGCCGTCGTGGATGTAGTGGCGCCATTGTCGAAACTCTTCAGCAGGACTGCGGTAATGAAGCCCGCGCCAAAGATCGCCAGGAAGTGGTTGTTGACATCGCCTGAAAAGCCGCTGTACCCATTCTGGTCAGCGCCCTGCATGCCGTTCATCGGCACGCTCTTGCCGTTCGGCAGTCGCAAGCTGGTGGATGCAACGAGAAGACGTTCCTGGCCAACCTTGATGTCTGCGCTGTACGCTCCGTTGATGAACGCTCCCTTTGGGATCATCAGACAGTCGCCGCGCAGGCTGTCATAGACGTCTTCATCGACCATGAGCGCAACGCGCCCCGGCTTGTCCGAGTTGAGACCCTCGACTGTCTTCACATGGATATTGTGCGGCGGCGTAAGCGTGCAGCCGCCGGACTGGCCGTTAAACGTCGTCCGCTCGATGCCACCCTGCCCCGCGGTTTCCTTCACAAAGGCCCGATCTCGGTCTTCGGGCGCCTGGCCTTGTTTCGCGAGTGCGACCGCGACCGCATCAGCCGGATTCTGTGCGTTCGCAGCTGCTGCCGCCCGTGCGGCGCGGAAGTCGTCGAGTGACGGAACGCCCGCCGGCGTAGCGGTTGTCTGTTGAGCCGAGTTTCGGCCAGATCCGGTCGTCTTGAAGATAGGCGACGTATAGATCGTGTCCCGCTTGTTGCTCTCCGCCAGCGCCCTCGTGTCGCCACCGTCCTGGGCCACTTCCTTCTGGAAGTCGCTGCCGGTAAGCATCGGTTTTACTGACGCACGCTGCGCTGCGGCCGCGTCAGATGCAGCACGTGCGGCTGCCTCAGCCGCGGCGGCTTCCTGCTGCTGTTTGATCATCTGGTCGATGTCTGAGCCCTTCGCTGCGGGAACCTCAGTACTGCTTTTTAGCGCGGAAGCTTTCTTCAGGCGCGCTTCTTCCTGAGCCTGATTGCTCGCCTTCAGTTCGTAGAAGAACCCCAATACGCCGATCACAAGACCCGCCAGCAACCCGATGGTCAGGATTGCATTTCGGGGCGTCTTGCCTTTGACAAGCGCAGCCTGTTCGGCGCTAGGCGCGGCCTGATCGCTCTTTTTTGCCACGATCAGAACACTCCAAAAACGCGGCGGCGGCCGCGGGTGACGGTCACCTCATCCTTGCCTGACACGAGGACGATCTCGTCGGCAAGACGCTGAAACACAAGGAAGTCGCCGCGCCGGATGAAGTTGCCCACGACCCGGTCACCGTGATCCTTGTACATGGGAACGGGCCACGTCTGCGCCTTCGCGGGCATCCGCATCCAGATGGAATGGCCATCGTCGAAGACCACTTCAGGCTTGAACTCCGCGCTTCCGTCGACCGAGTAATCCCAGTTCAGCTTGTCGGGTGCCACGCTGATGCTCCCCGAATCCGCTGCGCGCTCACCTCCGCCGGCTCCCCCAACCGTTGCGTCATCCCGGACATTCGCCCGCGCCATCGGCGCGCGAGGATACTGAAAACGGACAGTCTGGTAGAAAAAGCCACCTGCTGGTGAGGCTATCAGCGTGAAGTCGTATTCGCGCCTGTTCGTTGTAAGGTGCAACGTGTTCACGAGATCGGCCTTGTGAGGCTTGATGAAAACATGGTTCATCTTGTCGTCGTCGATCTCCCACTGAACGCTGTCACCCATTGCCGGATCCGCGATCAGCTTCTCGCCAGGCTCTAACTCGATGGTGGTCAGCTTCAACGGTGCAGTTAGAACGCGAAAAATCTGGTCCCGGCTGTACGAGAACACGCCAATGCGGGCGTCGCCCGGCATCGTGAGAGGATCTGATCCGCTGTTGAACGGGTTCACCGGGCTCATTGGATCGCTTGCGATCATCGCGGTATTGATCGCGCCCGTATCAGCAGGTCGCTTGGCGTGCGCGTACCCCATTGGGACCGCGCACAACGCGAGCGCGATGAATGTGTTTAGCCGCGGCCGTTGGTGTTTCGTGATCATTGGTGTCAAGCTCCACCGGTCCGCTCAAGGCGGAAAAACGGGACATAGATGCCGAAGGGATTGGCCGTCAGGGCTGCGTCGGCGGTCGGTGCGACGATCTGGTAGCGCAGCGTCAGCGCAAACGATTTGACGTCCGGCTTGCCCGTCGCACCCGCCTGAGAGGTTGTCGTTGTGAACTCAACAAGAACGGTCTGATCCTCAAGGAGCGCGATATTTCGCACGTTGACTTCGCGGATCAGTTTTGGATTGGCCGTGATTTGCTGAAAGGGAGCGTCGTCACGCAGCCAGCTTTTGAACTGGTCGGCGGCAGCGCCAATCATCTGTGCCTTGACCGAATTGATGTTCGCCGACATGCGGGATGTCTGAAGGCTATCGGACAGAACGGGTTCGATGGTGAACCATCGGACCACCATATCCTTCATGCTTGTCCGGGTTGCCTGGGAGTCGGGCTTGTACGCAACGAGCTCCGTTACAACGGGATGCCCACTCACGTCAGCAGAAACGCCGACCACGCGTGTGACAGACGGAGGCGGCTGGCGGGTCCAGACTGCGCCAGCGGCAATGCTGCCCATGACAAAGCTCATGAGCACCCAGCGATTCTTCTCGACCTTCAGCTTCGTGCTGGTTTCGAAAATCACAGTGCTCGGATCTTCCTCGGCATACATGCCGGGGGCCGTGGATAGCGCGGCCTGACGCGTGTTCTTGAAAAGACGCATGGCAACCCTTTGAGAATGGCTACCATTGAAGCAATTTCTAAAGCGCTATTTGAGACGAAAGGCACAGAGTTTTAAGCGCCTTTGTGCATTCGACGGTGTTGTTCGCGAGATCATGGGGTTGAGCCGTCGTCATTACGCGTTATGGCCACTTTCGAAGAATGAGAGCGTTTTTCTATCTCTTTCTCCGACCACGCACGTGTGGACTTATGGTAATCCACTATATAGGCAAAGCAGACAGGTGTAGCCATTTTTGGCTCACCCTCTCGCAAGGACACATCGCGCACGTGATGATTCTGGTTCTCTACTGACCAGTGGCCACGGATGGCCATCTGACAGGTTGCGGCGCTCATGACGGATGTACTGACCCACCACGCGGTCTCGCTGGTGCGGACCCAGCCGTCAGTGCGGTGGCGGCGTTCGACCGTACGCGAGACGCTGACGATCTGCCGTACCAGCGGCTGCCAGTCATCTTCCAGCCAGTTCTCCGGCACGCTCCAGATGCGCACGGTACGCGACTCGATACGGCCGTGTGCCTTGTCGTGTTGCACGTTGCATTGGGCCGCAGCGCAATAGCAGGCAAGATCCTCACATGCGGCAAGCAGGGTTGGCTGGTTGCCCTTGACCTGCACAAGCACGTCGGCTCCCTTTTCCAGCGCGAGCGCTAGCGTTTTTTTTGACAGTGCAACGCGTCCATCGTGAAGACGCGGCCTTCCAGCCCGAGCGATTCAATCAGATCCTGCGCGGCGGGAATCTCATTCGATTTCTCCGCGACCTCGACATGGCCGAGCACAATCAGGCCATGCTGATCGAACGCCGAAACGATGTGTCGGGCAGCCATGTCATCCAGACGCGAGGCGCTGCCGCGCAACGCCTTGCCGTCCAGCGCAATGAACTGTCGTCCGGATGGGGCTGACGACAGGTTTTGCGCGAAACGACGCGCCGCGCTCTCCAGCTCGTTCTCATCGATCTGGAGCAGGAACTTGCGAATGCCCACCCCGCTCGGCGCCTTACGCCAGCTCGTACCGAACAGTTCGTTCAACTCCGTGAGCCGCTCGGCAATGAAGATCTCGATCGTCCTGAACGAGTTGGCGCCCGCCATCAGCGACATCACGATCGCACATAGCAGCGGCTCCAGCGCGTAACGCTTGCCCTGCGCCCGCCGGGCGTCACGTAGTTCGGAAAATACCCCTCCGAAAATCATTCCTGTTTCCGCCGTCTTGCTTCGAAGGTCGCAAAGTTAACACGATCGAACGGAAGTTAACAGCCCTGCTGACCGTCGTAAGTTTGGTTGCTTAAGCGGCTCTGTCGAGTGTCCGCTTTTCACGAGCAACCATTCGCCACCGAGAATCGAAGCGCTAACAGCAGGCGCCTGTGTAAATGGCACAGAAGCTCGAGGACCGAGTGGGCCGGTCTTTCGGACGAAACTTCCCTCTTCGACCGTCCAGAAGACTCCGTTGGGCGAGGTGTAAGTCTGTCCACAGTGTCTGGAAAGAGCCGCGTGATCATCGTCTAGTTTCGTTTTTGCTTGCCCTACTGTTGAGGCGCGCCGCTCGACGAGGCCAGTCAAATGTGACTCGTCGTGAATGCTAGGGCCGCCGAGCGTCAGATATGCCCAATGTCTAAATGTGTCGACGGTCAGCTCGATTTTCCCTGCGGGTACATTTTTCTCGACGATATTTTTTATGTAGCCGCGCAGCGTCTTATTGAATGTCAGTACCAGAGCCCTAACGGGCTCCGCGCTTTCCATTCGCGTTCGCCTTGCGGTGAAGTACATCAGCATCAGCCTTAACTTTAGCGCCGCTGTTGTGGTCTTACCGCTGCCCGCAGCTCCGCGAATCACCTCTGCCCCAGGGCGAACGCGTTTGATAATGGTCAGTTGCTCGGGCGAAGGCGTGACGTACCGGCACGAAGCGCAGTCGGTGCGCCGCGGATGGCTTCCAGCCGGCACGAGTTCGAGGCCGGTCCGCAAACGCGCATACGGTCTTCCGTTCGTAGTCACCTAGGGCGTGCGCGGCGTCGAACGGTGTCCGCGGGTGCCCCTTGCCGGTCACCCCGAGCCACCAGTTGCCACGCGTCTCCACCTCGATGTCGCCGAGCGTCGCTGCCACAAACTCGTGCGCACGCAACGCGGTTGAGTAAACGAAGTCCGTGCGAGCGCGTCGCGCTACCGCCGCTCGCGCGCGACGCCCTACGTCGCTATCTCAGGTCACGGGGCCTGCCAGTCAATCGGAACCGATGGACCCCGACCACGCCGTTGGTGGGCCGGCTTCGACCGAGATCAGGAAACGGGCCAAACGGGCTGACACGGCGCGACTGTCGGCGTGGGTGAGTTTTTCCACAGGAGCGGCGGAGCATGTCCCGGCGCGCAATCCGGCGCTTGCCGCAAGCTGCGGCAAGCAGCCAGCCCCCACTGGCTTCGCCACACGCATGCGCTCGACGCCGGAGTCGAACTTGCGGCGGTGCGCGACAACCTCCGCCATGCCTCGATCGTGACGACTTCACCTACCTGCACGGTGAAGAGGCGAAGCGCGCACGCCAAGCCAGTGCAGCGTTCCGGCGTCGGCCATCTCGCTGCCACCCGATTTCGTAGACACCTTTCGACTCAACCGTCTGCAACCATCGGCCCAGGCGCGGCGCGCGATGATACGGATTCCAGACATGCTTTTTGCTGCCCTCTCCTGCCGCGACTTGCACACGGGCGTGGACGATGGCCGGGATCGAAGTCAATGAAGCCGCAAACGCAGCGAATTTATATCGCTCCGAGAGTTGCCGGCGCCGCTCGGAGCCTTGCCCGTTCGCAAAACGTTGGTCGTCGTGTGGCGAAGCGCGAACAGGGCCGACGTCATACCGACTTGCAGCGCGCCGCTTGGCTCCGCATAGGCATCCCGCTCTAGCGGATATTCCAGCACGTACTCGGCCAGATAGCTTACCAACGGGAGATAGAAGTCTTTGAACTGGGAGCCTTTCATGCCGGCTGCAGTTTCCAGCTGTGCGATGAGGCCCGTGCGCTCATCGACGGAGCTGATCAATTCTGAGGGGTCGCGGGCTTTGAATTCCATGCGACGATCGTACGTGTGTCGCGCAATGTGAGAAGCGCGAATAACGCGAGATGGCCCGCTACATTCACAAGCGTTCTCTTGCGGCCGCGACGGGGCCTAGGCTCACAGTGCGACTCTCGCGGGCGGCTAACCTACTGATATCTATAGCAAACGCAAAGTTGCGTGCCCGTTAGGTGTCGTGTCACTGGCGCGTGCGAATCCAATGCCAGCGTTTCTTCTGTTGAAGTGGGCCGTCGTCCTGCCGATGTATTGGCTTTGTTGTTGGGGGCCAGTTATAGCTTTCAAAGACGCGACGGACGTTTTAGGTGTTTATTAGACGCTTTACTATGTTTACAAACATTTAGGCTCTGCGGATCGTTGCTGGCTGGGGGTTTGCGGGCATCGAAGTGAACGTGGTTGGTAATGCGGGTGAACGGCAATGGTTGAACGGGTGAGTGCGCTTGGTAACTGCCGGAACGCCATTGGTAGCTCAGGGTTGTTGATATGGTAATTGGGGTGAATGCGGTTGGTAGCGGCCATGGGTTAGGGAGCGTGCCCGATCTTCAGCTTCATTTTCATGCCTCGCATGGGCTCTGTTGCGAAACCTACTCTGCCGCACCACTGACTCGTGCCCCTTCATGCAGTCTTTACACGAAAACCTGAGGCGAGACGCCAATTTCCGGAGAAGGTGAACGAGATTGGTAACTAAACCGTCGCTCTCATCTGTCGGACGGGTGAACATCCTTGGTTGTTTCGCAGAGGTTAATCTGCTTGGTAGGTAGTCGTAAAGCCGACGGTAAGGAGGACCTGTGGTGAATGCCGTTGGTAACCAGGACAGGTGAACCTTATTGGTAGCCTGACGGGCCCCAGTGGGGTTTTGACGGATCCGTGGAACATGGCCCCAGGTCTTGGTGGCGTAACGTCCGGAGCGAACTGAGGTGAAAATCGTTGGTATCCGGGAAAGGTGAATGCAATTGGTAACGGGGGCATCTTTTCTGGTGAGGCGTGCCGAGGAAAGGATGGCGACAGAGGTGAAAATGGTTGGTAGCTTCTGCGCGTCATTTCTGGACCGCGTGGCGACTGGTAGGGTGAACAAATTTGGTAGGTTTCAGGCGCCGTATGGGGGATCAGGGCCGTCCGTAGGTGTCAAGCAGGCGATCTAGCCATACGTTGCCTGCCAATTGGTCGGCACGACCTTCTCAAGGTGAAACCGTTTGGGCGGTCGGCTGGATCGTGGTGCAGCATCTTCGTGGTCCCCTTTGCTCGTAAATCGTTGCCGGATGGCGCCTTTAGAGAGAGTAAGTGCTCACCAGGGCGGCTTGAGGTGAACGCGATGGGCTTGCGTTTTCACCGTAATCCGTCAGAATGCGTCGGTCGCAGTCCCGAAAGGTGAAAGAGATTGGTCGTCTTTCGGGCGCTCACGGGGATCTCAAAGTGTTATGGGTGAAAGCCCTTGGTGGCGATTTTGGGCCCGTTTTCAGCGCCGTTACGTGAGAAGTTTGATGAGGAGTGGCTTCTAAGTCGCTGAGTTAGAACAATATTCGTAGTTTCGAACCTGCATTGTCGCTGCGCCTCTTTGGGTCCGATGCCTTGCGCGGTGCGAAGGCTAGGTGTTCAACGAAAATACATGGATCACGATGGTAAAGAGCAAGAACGCGTCGACTGACGAAGGACAGATTCAACTTTTCGCTGTCCCCCAGAGCGCCGAACCTTTCAGAAAAGCGGTTCAGGCGATTCATATTTCGCCTAAGAAGGGCGCAATCGCTCTGCAGCAGTTGCGGATTTGGAATGGTCTGATCAAAAACGCGATTGAACAACACACGATCGAACAGAAGACAACCGGCAAAGACCGGGATGAGTTTTCGATCCAGTTGCAAGACCTGATGAGACAGGTCGGGATGGCCAACAGCAACAATCGGGATTACATCAAGGACACGTGCCGGTCGCTGGTAGGTACGGTGGTCGACTGGGATTATCTGGATGAGAAGAGTAGCAAGCTGTGGAGCGCGACCGGCCTGCTGGCCGGCGTGACCATTGAAGGCTCTACCCTGCACTACCAGTTTTCCAAGCAGCTACGAGAAGCACTCATGAACCCGGCGGTCTATGCGACGCTGGATATGCGTCTCCTCCGACTATTTCGACGCGGTCATTCTGTCACCCTTTGGGAACAGGTTGTCCGGTTCAAAAAAGTCGGGCGCACGAAGAGATTTCCGGTCGACACTTTGCGAGAGATGTTCGTCGGGCAGGACTCGCATAAAAGTTCCTATGCGGAATATAAGATTCTCAAACGCGCAGTTCTCTTGCCAGCGTTAAAGGAAATCAACGAACTGTCGGAGCTCGACGTTACGATGGAAGAGTTCCGAGAGGGACGCTCAGTAAGCGCAGTTCAATTTTTGATGGCTCCGAAACCGAACGCGATAGCGCAGGCCGACATTGACCTTGAACTGCTCGCGGACGTTGCAAAACTCGGAATTCCAAATTCTGAGGCAAGGAACGTGATTTCGGCCCACGGCGATGCTGACGTACGGAAAGCGCTCAATCTCGTGAATGATCGGATCGCCAAGAAGAACCTTGCGCCCGTTACGAATGTCCCTGCCTACTTTAGAAAGGCGCTTGTCTCAGGATGGACAGCGCCCGAGCCAGTCTCGGTTGAACGGAATAATGCGAATTCGACGCCAAAGCAAAAAGATCCGGAACCTGCGGCCACGGCGAGCGAGATAAGGGCGCGGATCATAGCGGGGCGGGTGCCAGAGGCGAAGACCTATTTCGTTGGCCTCGACACGTCCGACCAGACCGTGCTCGTCAATGATTACAACGCGCAGCAGTCGATTCGGAAGTGGCAGGTTTCAACAACGAAACCGCCAAACGAGGGCGCAGAGAAGACTTTCTACAACTGGCTTGCAAGACGAACGTGGGGTGAACCGACAGAAGAAGACATCGTCGCGTTCCTGCTACGCAGTCGAAAGCTCTAAGGCTTATACGAGATGATCGTATCGTGTCTCCACGCATAGCGGCTCGGTTGCGTAGCGCGCGTATCTGAGCGCGCCTCAGCAAAAGCACACTTTCTATTAACTTCATGCTCACGGTGTTTCGTCGGGGGGAGCAGGCCCACGACGAAATCGTATCAGGGAGTGCATCCGAAGACAATCGCGCGAGCCTGAATGCGCTGGCCGTCCAGCTGGTCGCTGTAGGCGGATTGGCGGGCCATTGCTGAAGAGCCTGTGCCGCCAATCCGCAGTCAGAAGACGCGGCCATTGGACGGCGTCGCTCTCGCCTGCTGTGTATACGGCCTTCCCGCTTCCCTCTCCTCCGTCCGCTCATCCTTCCGGCTTCCCGGTAGCGTCGACGTAAGAAGTCAAGCAGCGGAGTGCCACCAGACTGCGCGGTATGCCCGTCTCTTGATTCCCAAAGCTGAAAGCCAAAGATTCGAATCGCGGGGCAACAAATACAAAATTATTGAACACGCGAAGTTGGGAAAACAATAAAAAATAAACATCCATTTATTCTATGAAAATAAACGCCACCCAAAAATATCTAGCTCGCCCTCGTGCGCCACCCTTTTTGTCCAGCGCACCCGTTTTCGGCGCCGAAAATGGAACCGCTGAAATTGCTTTGTAACGAGCTTTGATGGGCGGACCGCAAATCGTCGAAGCCACGAACCGCCGAGAGGAGACAGAGAGGTTTCGGCGCCGAAAATGGCGGGGAGCAATGGAGCGTCAGCCCAGATCAAATCAAGACCCGTCGAGTAGCTATTCCCGGTGGTATCGCTGGCACCCAGCACTTTCGGCGCCGAAAATGGCTGCGAACAATGCAGCCCCTCTCGCCGCACGAATGCGCACGAGCGCGGAATTCACCCATACAGCAGACGCTTAATGAAGATTTGGCACGCCGAAGTGCCGTCCGCTACGGCAGTTCCTGTCGTCTTGGCTTGTACCGGGGAGCAATTTTCGGCGCCGAAACTTGCACCTCGCGATTCTGCGAGGAGGACTGCGGCTCAACATCCCGGCGAGCATAGCAGGGCGTCGACATTTTACGTCACCGACTGCTGTCGGCATAAGGCTTCCGCGGGCAGCGACCAGGGCCGGAGCATCAAATCGGCTGTAATTTCAAGACCTGTGCGAGGTAGTCGGGATTCCAGGCAGCGGCTTTGCGCTTTCGGGGCAGGCTGAGCGCGCGCGATGAATCGGCACGGAACAGGTTGATGGCAAGCCTGCGCAGGAAGGAGAAATTCAGAGCGGCATTGCGTAACCTGATCTGGCTGGCGTCTTCGCCAAAGGTGACATCCAGGCACCAATGCAGGCCATTCTCGATAGCCCAGTGGGTACGTGCGACGTACAGGATGCGCGGGGCGTCGGCCGGCAGCGAACTGATCACGTAGCGCGTTTCGGTCTGGACCTGGCCGTGCGTCTCGCGCTGGGACTCAATACGTGCCACCGAGCGCAGATTCGGCCAGCGTGCGCGTAATTCGATGGCGTCGAGCCACGCGAGCTCGCCCACCACCCACGCAGCGGCGCGTCTCGAACCGGCCATGGCCTTGTCGACGGTTTCGTGGGTATCGCATGGCCGTGACGGATAGCCGGGTTGATTCAGGCAGGCGAAGAACTCGCGCAGCGCGGTGGCCAGCGTCGGCTGATTGTCTTTTGACGGCGAGCACATAATCGCCGCCGCCGTCGACGATCCGCCTGGCGATTTCGGTCTGACAGCCGATCGCATCGATCGTCACCACTGCACCTTCGAGCGCCAGTGCCGGCAGCAATTCCTTGATCGCCTCAATCTCGTTGGATTTGGCCTCACACGGCTGCTGTCCCAGCGTCAGGCCCATCTCGGCCGCATACGCCGACACCAGGTGCAGCGCACGGGTGTCGCGCGCCACCGAACGCGAGCCGCGCAACGCCTTGCCATCAACTGCAATCACCCGTCCGTCGACAGCACCACATACGCCCTGGACCCATTCGACAAACCGGCTTTCGAGCGCCGCAGGCGACAGCGCCTCAAACACTCGCCGGATTGTGTCGTGACCTGGAATACCGTTTCGCAGCTTCAGATACTGGCGCAGCCATGCCCGGCGCTCCACCCCCCAGTCTTCGATGTCGTCCCAGCCTTCGGCGCCTGACATCACCGCACACAGTGCCAGCACCACGATATTCAGCAAATCGTGATCGCAGCGTCCAATCACCCGCGGGTCCGGCAAGTCTGCAAACGTCGCCACCAGCGCAGCCACTTCCTTGCGCATCTGTCGTCCCCGAAAAATCGACAGTAAACGCCGATTACTCGCGGTTTACAACCCCCTCACGTTGTTCGTTGAAAGTAAACGACTTTTGATGCTCCGGCCCTGGGGCAGCGACGGATCGATTGAGTGCAGTAGAGAGCCATCTTCACGCGCCCCGTCGTAACCAGCAATGACCGCGTTTTCGGCGCCGAAAACGCGGTCCGAAGCGGGTATCGTAGCGCCAAGACGTATGTTGAGGTCGCAAACCGCTACTTAGTCCGTGTCATGCACTGTGACAAAATGCGGCCTGAGGCTCAAATGTGTGCTCCCACCCAGCGACAAGGGTCAGACCAAGCGGGGAATGAGGCGAAGCGTGAAGGGCGACGTCGCTGGTCGATTTTCGGCGCCGAAAACGATCTGATTAGGCCCGTGAGTTGGGTTGGCAGGAGCATTGGCTCGGCGGTTGCTTCGCCGATCCGGCAAGCGGAATTTCGCGCCGAAAACGGCTCGCACATGGAGCCGCCTAGGCCGTTCCTCTCCACACAGGCTCGAGGCGAGTTTTCATTTGTCCAGCAACGAGGGGTGGTAGCTTAGTGTTAGCAAACGTGGGTGTTGACGTTTTCGGCGCCGAAAGCGGCTTTCCTCGAGGAGTTGCGTCTGTCAGATATGGTTTCTTCGGGCAGATTCCGCCCGAAAGTGGTAGAAAAAAGAGAGGGCTGAAGCGCCGGATTCCGGAAAAAGCTGTGCATTCCTTGACTTGGGTAGACGATATGATAATCTGCTTTAACTTATAATTTTGGAAACTATAAAATGCAACGAGCCAAAATTGTTTCGGTGGCAAATCAAAAGGGAGGCGTAGGGAAGACTACGTCTACAGTCAATATTAGTGCGGGGTTGGCGGAGAAGGGGCATAAGGTCTTGGCAATCGATGCCGATCCGCAGGAAACGCTGATAACATGGTCCGCAAGAGCGCCAGCCGATGAGTGTCTTCCGTACACCACGATCAGTCTTCAAAAAAGCAAAGACAAAATCTATCGCGAAATTAAAAAATTTGTAGACGATTATGATTACATCATCGTCGATTGTCCGCCGTCGGTGGAGGATCCTCGTGCGGGCGTCGTCATGCTTGTGTCAGACGCCGTCATCGTTCCGACCTCCTCGTCGCCAGTGGATTTCTGGTCCAGCCAGGACTTCGTCAAAGAGATCTACAAGTGCTTCTCGATCAATAAGGCGCTGCGGCCGATTTGGCTTTTGAATAAATCCGACGGTAAGCGATTGCTTGACCAGAGTGTCAAGAGATCGATCGAGCAGTCTTTGATCCCACGCTTCGAGCGAATTGTCCCGACGCGCGAGTGCTATAAGCAGGCGTCTGCGTTCGGGCAGTCCGTTTTTCAAATGGGCGGGGTCGGCCCCAAGGCTGCAAAGGCGGAATTCACAGCGATTGTCAGCGAACTCATCGATTTGCTTAGCGAGCCTGCCCCGGACCTCGATTTACTCCGTGAACAGCAAGAGTCCGAATCGAATAAGACAACTGAAGAGGCATAAACAAATGGCCACCAAGAGAAATTTTGACGACGCGTTTGCAGCACCCCAGTCGATCAAGCCCACTGCAATGGACAAATTTGCCGTTGTTGATCGGGCAATGGCAGCTTCGAGCCCCACTGAGGTGTTGGATGTCGAAAAGTGGCTACAAGACTTGCCGGAGGGAGAATTCCGCGATTGGTGCACGGCGGAGAAGTACGTACCCGAGTCGGTTATCGAACTGCCCTTGAAGAGCCTTAAGCCGAGTCCCTTCAATCCCCGTCACTTTTATCAGGCTGATTCGATCCGCGAACTGGCGACCGCCGTCTCGGAGCGTGGGCAGCAGCAAGCGATACATGTGAGCCCGGATTACTCGGCTCCGGGTGAGTTCTATATTCACGACGGCGGCCGACGGGTTCGCGCGCTGAGGCTGAATAAGGCGGAGACCGCACGGGCGATCGTCAAAGACATTAAGCTCGGGAAAGAGAGCTATAAGTTCGGCTACGACCTCAACACGAATCAAAAGACGCAGACATTGTTCGACGATGCGGTTCAGTGGAAGTATCTGCTTGCTCAAGGTCAGTACGAAAACCAGAATGCTCTCGCGGCTGACCTGAATCAGTCTGTCACGCGTGTTTCGAAGGTGATCGACGTGGCTGCTTTGGTTCCTGAACTGATCGAGAAGATGCTGGATCATCCTGTGAAGTTCGGCCTTGAACTTGCCTATGCAGTTTCCAGGTATCACCGTGCACGCGGCGTGCAGGCGACGCACAAACTGATCAACCGCATCGTCCAGGAGGACCTGTCGACCCGGGAGGTTGAGAAGCTCCTGGGGCGTCAGGAGGGTGCTCAGTTGCTGCCGGCGCAGAGCGGGCGGCGCAAGTATGATAAACGCTATGATTTCTCTTTCGGTGGCGTTAAGGCAGGAGAACTTAAGACGTATTCGGACGGCTCGTTGACCGTGACATTGAAGGGCTTGCCACCGGAGTTTAGGGACGACCTCTCCGCCAATTTGAAGCAGTTTATTGAAGAGGCCAGCAAACGTCTAGAGAGCCAGAACGCTTGAGTTATTCTGACGGGCCGATCCCGTCGGATTGATATACTTCCCCTGAGACAACAGGGTCGGGGTTGACACACTTATCGCCGATATTTTCTAGCGCAGAGGGCACAGACTGGAGGTCTTGACTGGGTCGGCCGATAGTATCTAATGAATTGGCGAACTCAAAGGCGGAGAGAGAGTGGCCCTGTTTTGGAGTCTTTTTCGTGGTTGATCGCGACGCCATCATCCATACTCTGTCGGTGCCCCGATAAACGACGATGCATACAGAACAAACAATTGCCGATCCTCTTAATCTAGCGGCGTTATACCACGCGGGGTTGGGCGTTCAGTGGAACTCATACAGAGAAGCCGCAACGAGGATGGCAACCGATTTCAAGATCAATATCGGGTTCGCGCGAATCCGCGAAGCTGTCGCCGTTTCCGAACTACCGTCAGAAATTCTTTCGGTTTTTACTGACGTTGGGCTGGTAAACCGTACCGCAAGGGAACTTCTCAAGGCTGCGAAGGCGGAAGGTGTGACGAAGCTCGTCGAACGCGCAAGGAAGGTGGACCCGTCAGGAAAGTCGAGGACGGATTTGATGGCGCTCGTTTGCGGCATCGCTGAACAGCCTCCTATGGGACGCGGGACGCAGCGCGATAGACCTCTTGTAATTGCCAAAACCTACAGCGACGGGCTAGAACGTGGAAAGTGGGCATCTCCTAAAGACGCGGCAACAAAACTCGGAATCGACTTAAAGACGATCACCCGGGCGATTTCGATTGCAGCCTTACCTGGTGAAGTGCTGGCGCTATTCCCTAACATTGGTGCTAACTTGGGAGAGCACCTTGTCCGCCTAACCAGGATCAGGGGGAGCAAGAAGATCAGTGCTCTCGCTATCGAGGCTGGTCGAGCCATTCCAAGGCTCTCCCCGGAAGAACTAATGGGCCATTTTCTAGGCCTCGCCCGCGGTAAGGCGCGAGTGACACTTCGCAAGTCTGGCGGCGATCTGGTTTTGGTGTACAACCTTGGCCCTGTCGACGAAGTTGCCGAAACGAAGATTTCCATGCTTGCCGTACTTTTGAACGCTGAACAACAGGTCCGACCGAAATAAACCTATATACTGAATTTCATTTCGCGAACCCCCATGTAGAAGTAGCGATTGCCGTAGCCTACAGAACCACGTGAGCCGGGCCGCTTTGTTGCCTCCAGGTTAGGCTGTTAGCACGTCGCAAGAATGATTCGGCTTCCCTGTACTGACGTGCGATCTCCGCCGTTGCATAGATTGAGGTGGTATCGAGCGAGTCATGTCCGGCGAAGTTACGCGCACTCTCCAGGCTCATCCCGTTGGCGACCGCGTGCGACACAAACGTGTGCCGCAACCAGTGTGGGCTGACGTCCGTAAATGCCCGTGCATGTGGCGAGTCCTCGCGCAGCGCCGCCGCGGTCGCTGTGGCAAAAAACCGCTTCACCGCCTTGTAGAGCTGGTCGTGATGGATCGGCCCAGCCTGCCGGGCGAGGGTGGCCAGCGCCTTGTGGACGTCTTCGCCGCGTTCGGCCGCTTCCCGCCGCACCCGGCCGATGTCCTGGTTGTCGGGCAGAGCGGGGATCAGCGGGGTGCCGACCGGGCAGGCGAGGGGATCGCGTGGAAAATCGCGCACTTCCAGGGAACCGCCCAGCGCCTCGAGTACAGGCGGCACCAGCGGGATGAAACGCTCCTTCGCACCCTTGCCCACGACGCGCAGCAGGTGGATCGAGCCGAGTTCGGCGCCGGCGTAGCGGACGCTGATATCGTCAGTGAAGGCGCCACACAGCTCTGCGCGTCGCAGGCCGGTGCTATAAGTTAAGGCGAGCACGAAGCGCATGCGGGCGGCGGCTGCCGAGTCGGAGGGCGTCGAGCACGCGCATCGCAAATGTCCAGGCCTCTCTGGTCAGGCTGCGCTCCGCCTGCACGCGTGGCTTCGCGGCAACCCGGCGTTCATTGCCCGCCTCGTCGGTTTCGCTGCCGAGGAAAACCTTGATCTTTGCAAAGGCGTTGTGATCGAGATACTGGGCGTTGACCAGATCGCCGAAGAACTTCTTCAGGGCGGCAAGCGCGTCCTGGCGACTCTTGACGGATAGCGGGCCGCGAAAAGGGCGCCACTCCGGTTCGCTGCGTGGCACGGCCCGATTCATGACCCATTGCGCGGCCGGCTGGGGATCAACGAGGAAGCGGTTGATGTATTCGCGCGCGTCGTTGATGTCGAGGCTCGACAACGGTTTGCCCTTCGCGAAAATCGACCAAAGCAGCAGCCGTTCGGCCTCCGCTCGATATTTCTCGCGCGTGTTGGCGTTCTCGTAGTCGGTCAGCCAGAAGTGGATCGCCTGCAGGTCATTGTGCGCGCCGCTGTTGTTCTTGAGCAGGTTGCGGTTCGCCCCGCTTGAGCCGTCCAGATCCGCCGGGATCAGGAAATACTCCAGCGGCACAATGCCTGTGACGGGTTCGCGGCGCAATTGCGGCACGGGCAGGTTGCGCTCCGCAGGGTGCGTCAGCGCCGCCACCTCGATCAGCAGCCCGTCGACGTCCCGGTAGTTTTCCAGCCACGCGGAGATCCGGCGCGCTCCGACCTCGCCGAGCCGCGGCACATGCCGGTACCAGCGATAGCCGACTGCCTTGATCGTCTCGACCAGCTTGCCGATTGTCGTCACGCCGACGTCCGAGAGCCGTAGCGCCACGGTGGTGTCGAACCAGCCGAGCACATGATGATCGGGTTTCGGGTCTTCGACGACCAGTCGCGCAAGCGCCTCGAGCGCTGCCATCTGCCGCACGCGCAGGCGCGCATTGCGCTGCTGCCGTCGCAGCGTAGCCGCAACTTCAGCGCTCTGCCCTGATTGCTGGCCCGCGAGATGGGCAGTGAAGAGATCGAGCAGCTCCTTTTCCGTATGGAAGCCATCGGGATCATGCGCGGCGGCGAATTCGTCGAGTGACGGCGTAGCCGCGCCGGGCGTCGCCAGCGCGGTCAGCGTTGAGAGAACCGCCGGGCGGATAGCCAGCAACCGCGCCGTCGCAAAATCCTGGCGTTTGCGCGCGGCGGCGACGAACGCGGTCACCAGCCAGTTGCGCGTGGCCGTCGCCTTGCGGGCATCGTGACCGAACTCGAGATACCGGGCGGCCAGCTCCGCCAGATCGAGGCCTTCCAGGTAGCCTCGGAAAAACGCGAGATGCTGCAGGCCGATGCGCCGCGCGTCAGCCTGATCGCGCTGCGCGCGTCGCTGCCGGGCTTTTCCGGCCGAGGCTGCCTTCGGCGCCGGCGCGCGGTCGGTGGGATCGGCGTAGCGGGCGCTTCGCGGAACTCAACGTCTTCTATTTCCCCGGTGATCATCATTCGTTCTGCCTGTTCTTGTATTACGGAACCTGTTGTGTTTGCTACACCGTACCCGCGACGTCCGCGCCGCGCGCGGTCGTCGAGTGAAGCAAAAGTGATAGCACCGCCGGAAACGCAACTCCTTGAATTCTCGGCCTCCGCCGCCCGACCGCTTCCAGATCCACTTCCGACCTCGGAGAAGTGAAAGTCGGAATCTTCGGAGTACTGAACTGAATGTTGGAAACTTCGGTGATGGCCATGCTGCGAGTCCTGCATTCGAGCTTTGCGACGGTCTGTTATTGGCGCAGGGAGGCAAGACGACCGTGAAACATCCGGCGTTGAACTGGCCTCGCCCGGAAGTCCATGTGTGGTATGGACTTCCGGCAATTTAAAAGGGAATGTTTCACGAAAATGCGCGGGTGCCGCCGGCGAGACGCGTTTCGCGAGCACATTTTTCGTCTGCAGCAGGCGACTCACTGAGCTCAACACATAGTTTGTATTGATTGGAACGTAAAACGTATCAATTGCTACGAGACGGATCGGACCCGTTACTGGCCTTGGCATCAAGCGGAGGTCCTCTGAGGATGCTCCACCCGGTCATGTTCTCCCGGCGCTGAACCGGCGCGGCCCTCGCCGGGCCACTGGCCGAGTCGTGTCTTCCGTTTTTGTACTACAACTGGGTAATTGTGTTGGAAGACTGAGGGCGGCGATGGTCAACCTGCGATTCGTCCGTGCGATCGACGATGTGCGCCCTTATGGGACGCATCGCTACGATGTCTATGGACCCAAGGTCGACCGGCGTAGAACGTATTAAATCTGTCTCTATTGCGTAATTAAAAGTGTCACCTCGCGTCGGCGCCGTCCAAGTGCAACTAACCGTCAGCCGCGAAAAACTCCTCTTACTAGCTTCGCCACAAACCATTCGTCAAAAGAGTGGGCGGTCTGCTTGCCGGCATACCGCACCCAAACGCGGCGATTACCCCTTCGACCCACCCGAGGCACCACTGCCTAGTCGTAGAAACACTCGCTCCTGGAACGCGAGGCGGTCCTGCCGTCGCATCGCCTGCGTCGTTGAACGTACCGGGAGCAGCCCATAGCAGAAATGTGAACGACACCAGACGCAGCGGAATGGTGCTTCGATCACGCTGCTATTGATAACGAACGGACTCTGCCGGCGGCACTGCGGACATCGCGTCCGAAGTTCTTGTCGATGGGCCGCACAGCGATCTTCCTCCGCAAGCTGATGCAGCACACTATGGTAGCCGTGAGCGGCGCACTGCCGGCAATATCTGAAAGCCGCGTGGTACCGCTCTCCCGGCGTTCTGTCGAGCAACGATGTGCGCAACACGTTCGCAGGTAGTCGCAGCAGTCGGCGAAGTTGAGCGAGATCGAGCGCGCTTCGCAACGGGACTAAACCTTCAAGTGGATCAGCGTCCGTGCATATCAGGCGCATCAACACATCGCCTGGCAGTGCATTGGCGCAGGCGAATTTCCAGAGGATCGAGACGAGGGATTCGCCCGGCAGGAGCCAATCGGTCATGAACCCCCGACCCGGCGGCCTCCCGGTCTGCCGTTCGTCAAATATCAGAATAGGGAAGCGCACTGCCTCGAGCGCTTCACAGCTAGGCTGTTGCGAGCACGCGTCCGGTGGCATGGCGGGACTGGATATAGCCGCAGTGTTGTACGGCGTGGGTCCACAAAGCTGGCTCCGGGCAGTAACCGGGCGCATCCTTGATCTCGCTTTCCTTGAGGACAATCTCGACGGCGCGTACGAACGACTCCATTGGCAGATCGAGGTTGCCGGGCAAGCTCGCCTTGTGATGTGCAGCTTCGAACGTCTGCCATAACTGGTGGGCGTCGCTTACCAGGCGATAGCCGGCGTCAAACGCCTCGGGCACGTAAAAGCGTGTGAAGCTCCAGGGAGTGCCTTCGGGGTACGCAGTCTGATCGTAACCATTCAGGCATGTCGCGACGTCCTGAGCGTTGCGGATACCATAGAACGCGAGTTCGTCGACCATGAGGCGCGCGACGATCTGCGTCTTGCCCCCAAGCTGCAATGCGGTCTTCTGCGCGAGTAGTTCCTCCTGCCCGACGAGAAACGTGAAGAGCTTGATCTGCTGGCGATCAAGCACATCATGCACGTCTCGAAGCCACTCGTATTCATTTTCATTGAACCTCTGGGCCTCGTCGAGGAACATAAGCACAGCATTGCTTCCTGAGCGCGCAGCTGCCTCGCGAATACGCAATGACAGGCGCGAACGTTTGGCCGAACTGGTGCC
This sequence comes from Paraburkholderia sp. RL18-085-BIA-A, assembly GCF_046027075.1. Classification (NCBI taxonomy): domain Bacteria; kingdom Pseudomonadati; phylum Pseudomonadota; class Betaproteobacteria; order Burkholderiales; family Burkholderiaceae; genus Paraburkholderia; species Paraburkholderia sp. RL18-085-BIA-A. The sequence goes on from NZ_JARESU010000029.1 coordinate 97,055, forward strand.
GGCGTTGGGTGCGTGATCGCCAACCGCTTCCAACAGAGTCGCGAAGAAGGGGCCCTCTGCATGCCGCGGCTTGTGTTCGCACTGCGCATGATAGGTGGTTATCTTTGGGTACTGACGCGCGAGGAGCAGCCGAACGTATTCAATGGCCCGCGTTTTACCAACCCGCGATGGCCCATAGATGAGCGCGCCCATGATGCGGTAGCGCAGGCAGCGCGTGACCAGATCATAGAATGCCTCGATCGCTGGCGTCGCCAGACGATAGTTGCCGGTGACGAGTGGGTGCAGCGATGGATCGACCGGACGCGGAATCTTAAGCGACATGACAGACCTCGCAGCTTGAACAGCGGAGTTAAAACACCTGACCGGTACCAATCGAAAGCTTTCGCGGGCGAACCACCATGCGCGGCCTGAGCTCGTTATCCGTGGTCGCTTGCGGATCCAGGCCTGATGCCATGCTCGGTGTGACGTTATGCGTAATAGGCGGGCGCGGCGGACCAACGGGAGTACGTACCGTCGGTGCCGAACCGAGCAGTCGCGTCGCAAGAGCGAGCTCCGTCGCAGCCTTGCGGGTCTTCTTTGCCTGCCTCATCTTTTCGTCGACGTACGTTTCAATCGGGTTGAGGCCGAGGCTAGCGTTGCGTCGCCGCCGGCCCCGTTGCCGGAGAATCTGTTGTCGCAGCCTGAGGTTGTGCGGCACCACACGCCACGCGCCTTGGGCCTCCAGTACGCCCAACTCCATGCCGTCGGCCAGGAAAGCGCGCACGGAGCGCAGGTCGTCTGCGTTCATGTAGATCAGCAGATGCTGACCGATGAGGTGCGCACTCGTCGCAAGGACATGGTTTGTGTAGCGCACGCCATACAGGTTAATGTGCGGACGCACGCCTTGTTGCAGGTAGGCCCGAACGCGGCACTGTCTTGCCGACTGCATCAGGCAGAGCGTCCGGCGCTGATGGTCTGCCAGCCAGACCAGCATCGTTTCCCTGCCGCGTACGAAGTATTCCATCGCTTCCAGCGGAGTCGCGTTGTTAAGTCCCCTGTGCGGTGTGCCGTTGTAACCTGCGATGGCGTACTCAACGAGTTCCGCCAGTTCATCGAGGGAGACGTAGAGACGCAGATCGCCTTTTGGATCCGAGAGCGCCCGTCGAAGGTCGCGTATGTGAGAACCGGTATATCCCGGCAAACGTGAAGACAGCCGACTGGCAATCGTGCCGAAGAAGCGTTCGATATAGGGTCGCGCGTCCGGGCTGTGTTTCGGGCCAGCATCAGCGAGACATCCGACGAATTCGCATAACGCCTTCATTGTCTCCTCTGCGAGGTTGGCCTTCGCGTTGTCGAGCCTGATCCACTCCCAGGTCACGTAGCCCAGTTCGGGCATGGTCCCTGACGGAAAGCCGTCGTGTGGTCCGTAGCTGAGACCTGGTATTGTGAACGTTCGCGGGCGGTGGGGCATCAGCGCATTTTCGATGGTCTTGATGACGTCGTAGCGGCTATATTCCCTTGCTAAAGCAATGTGATACCCGATCACGGCGCGTGTGCAAACGTCGATGATCACCAGCAGCCATACTCTTTCCATCTCGAATTCATGCGCGAAACCTAACGGGTCGCGCACGACCACCTTGAGACGGACGTCTAGCCGGTGACCATCGAACTCGACGACCTGATATGGCCGGACCGCTGCGGGTGGACCGGCGTCGTCAACACGGGGCAGGCCTTTGAGATGCGTGGCGCCCGCGGATCGTGCAGCCGAGCCGAAGCTTCGCAGCATCTCCGCCTTTACCCGTCGCGAAAGCGAACGGATCGCATGGTCCGCTGTGTTCAGCGGGTAGCCGGCCGCCGTTAACCCGACTGACCGGCATTGGCGCAGGAAATTGTCGTGTAGAGATTGCAGGCCATGCAGACGCGTGCGCAGGTGGCCGTCAGTGTGGACCTGCTCAAGCCACACCTTGCGTTGCTTCACCTGAAGCAACAGCCACCCTGTCAACGTCGGGTAGCGTTCGAGCAGCTGCGCGAGCGCACCGGCGGCACCGCGGCTGCCGCGCTCGCCGCGCACCTGCACATCACGCACTCGAGCATATTCTGCAATGCGCGCGTAGTGCATGAGTGCCCGGAAGCCAAAGGGGCGGCCGTCAGGATGAGTTGTCTGGGCGCGCTCGAGCCAGCGGTACAACTGCCTGCGATTGAAGTGGGTCGATTTCTCAATGGCCCTGATCGGCTCGCCAGCGATGTAGCGCAATATGGCCTGCCGCCGAGCCTCGAACTTGCGGCGGGCCGTTTCGTCGAGTTCGGTATGGGCGACAGTGGGCCATTCGTCGACAACGATCGTCTGCAGCTCCGGCTTGCGACGACTCATGATATTGCCTCCAACGCTGCGAAGGAGGTGAGCAGCGACAGTGGTTGCGTCTGAAGTGCCGACGCGCTGACGCGACCGCTGTGGAGCAGGCTGAACAAGGCAGCGCGAACGATCACCAGATCGCTGGTCAGGAATTCGCGCTCGATATCGAGTAGTCGCCGGGGCTCCTCCACGAATTGCATGATGGCCGGTGGTAACGTTGCCGGCACGAAACCTCGGTTCGCAACAAGGTAGGGGAGGATACGCTGCCAGTTGTCCGTCCACGGACGCGCCGCAGCGAGCTCAGCCGAAGTGACAAACCGGACGTCTGCGATGCAAGTTTCAGGCTTGGCGTGTGGCGGGCCTACATTCGCTTCCCAAAGTAGTTCGCTTAGTACGACCAACTCTTCGCGATCAATGTAGCGTACCCAGAAGTCAGCGAGGTGACGGTCTTCATTGATCAGCACGTAGCCCGGTCGCTCGCAGAAGGTGATCACCTTCGGGTTTGCCTCAAGCAGTAGCCATAGTTCAAGCAACGCACGACGGTAGAACATGACGCGGCGCGCGAGCTTAGGGCTGAAGGCTTCGAATCGGTGTGCGCCGCGTGGACGGCCAAGTGCCATCGGCTCGGTTGCCTGAAAGGTATCCGCCATGAGGTGAACCTCCTAAGGACGGGATTCGAAGTGTAGGAGGCGAGGTGACAAATTTAATACGGACATATGCGAGTTGACACTTTTATGCCGATTCGAAGGGGAATAAAAGTGTCAACTGGCGCGCATTCTGACCCGTGGTTACTGGGGTGGGCAGGTGACAGATTTATTACGTTCTACGGGAACTGATCTTGCCGAGGTTCACCACCTTCCCGTTCGATGTGCCCGCGAGCGTCAGCGTCCTGCCGTTCGTGAGGGCGGTATCCGGCAGATCGAGTGTTGAAGCCACGAATCGACCGCCCGTGCTGATTACACCGCTGCGTCCCACCAGAATGCCCTGCGGGTTGATCAGATACACACTGCCTGTTGCATTCAGGCTGCCGAGAATTGCCGAAGGCGAGCCGCCCGTCACACGATTGAGCGTTGCGCCCGAACCATTGTCAAACGTGACGGTGTTGCCCTTGCCGATCGAGAACCTGTTCCAGTCGATCACGCCGCGGGTCGAGCCGGGCTGCATGATGATGAGCGCGTTGCCTTGGCCAGCAATGGTTCCCGCACCGGCAACATAGCGACCGGCTTGCGGGAGGACGCCCGCGGCAAACGCCGCGTGCACCAATGACAATCCCGCGAGAGAGATAACAATGAGGGATGCGATGTGATAAGACGGCTGTCGGAGAGGTACTGCACGCAGTATCGGACGAGTTAATGACAAAGGTGCCATACATCCCCCTTCCATTCGGAGGTTACATGCCATTCCCGCTATCCGGTCGGAGTACGTGAAGCGTGGCTAACCCATACGCAGAACACTAGTCAGCTCGCCGCGCCACGCCAATAATTGGGCCGCCGGGCGGACTTGCGCACCGAACGCGACGAAAAGAAACGCTTGGCGAGAGGCTGCACTGATTTTCCCTCGTGGGCCACCGGCCCGCAATTCACGATAGCCATGCGGACTGCGTCCCGGCTTGATACAGGTCAACTGCGATGCGCTCATCGGCGACAATGCCATCCGGAGTCGCGCAAAGGACGCACGGTTGCGATCAGACGGATACGACTGTCACGCTTGCAAACTGGCCTTCACAGACTCAAAACGCCCTCGATTGGCCGGCCGGAGTTACACGGCGGAGCCGCGGAGCGAGATACAACGACGCGGCCGGCCGTAGTAGCCTTGGTAGCGGTCATTTACGATGGAGCAGGTCCACTGACCGCTGCGGGTCGCGTGCCGCCAATCGCGCCGCGGTGACTTCAGTCCAATATGCCTAAAGGAGAGGCGGCACCGGGCCAAGAACGGGCGTCGAGGTACCAGCTTAGGATCGCCCCGAAGCGGACCCTCGCGAACTGTTTCGCGTAGCTTGCACGCATCTGAGAGGTCCAGGGAGCTCGTGCGTGAGGAACGCGAACCCCCATGGTTTGGTTACTGATTTCGGGTCTTCGCGGAAAAGTGTGATGGAAATCGCCATTTTTCAGATTCGAGGCAGCATGCAAGTGAGGATCTTCAGGCGCAGATACTCCTCATCTCGCAATCCGTACGCGCGTCGTTGGATGACCCGAAT
>NZ_JARESU010000290.1:0-4430 GCF_046027075.1 Paraburkholderia sp. RL18-085-BIA-A
AACTATAAACGCGCCCCACAACGTAAAGGGTTACCCCCCCGGGGGGGCGAGGCCGGACGGCGTCGCGCGAAACCCTTTCAGGTGTCGGCCCGGCGCGTGCCGATCCATGGCAGACGCTTGATCACGCCGGTCGCGAGGGCGGTGCCGATCAGAATCACCCCGCAGCCTTCGAGCATGCCGGGCGAGACCCCCTCGTTGAGAAACAGTGCGCCCCACAGAATGCCGAAGATCGGAATCACGAACGTCACCGTGATTGCGCGCGCCGGCCCGGCCACCGCGATCAGGTGGAAGAACAGCATATACGCGACGCCGGTGCATGCGACGCCGAGCGCGATCACTGCGCCCCACGCGTGCAGCGAGATCGGCGCGGCCGGCCAGTAGATCAAGGCGAGCGGCAGCAGCACGATGGTCGCGCCGGTCATCGTGCCGGCGGCGACGGTCAACGCATCGACGCCGGTCAGGTGACGCTTGGTGTAATTGGCGGCAATGCCGTAGAGCAGCGTTGCGCCGAGCGCAGCGCCCGCCGCCAGCGCGGTGGTCAGCGGCGTCGCGGCCGAGCCGTTCGGCGCGGCGATCTGATCCCACACCAGCATCAACACGCCGAGAAAACCGATCACGAGACCGAGCGTGCGTAGCGCGCTCAGGCGGTCGCGCAGCCACAGAAAGCCGACCAGCGCGGCCCACAGCGGCGTGGTCGCGTTGATCACCGAGGTGACGCCCGCGGACAGCGTCAATTCCGCGTACGCAAACAGGCAGAAGGGCGCCGCCGAATTCAGGATGCCGACTACCAGCAGCGGAAGGGCGCGCGTGCGCAGCACCGTCGCCGATTGCCGCAGCGGCCGCCGCGCGATCAGCACGGCAAGCAGAAAGATCGCGCCGATGCCGACCCGCAGCGCCATCAGCGGGGCGACGCCGAAGTCGGTCACGCCGACGCGAATGAACAGAAACGACGCGCCCCATAGGGCGGCGAGAATCAGCAGTTGCAACAGGTTTTGAGGTTTCATCGGGATGGCGCCGCGCGCGGTTGAGTCGGGACGCCTGCGCATCGTAGCAGCGCGATCGCTCGAAACGTTTCAGGCTGGAATGAAACGGCAAGATTCGGGAGATCGTGGTGTCCGGTGCTTGTGATCGTAAGCGTTGGCGGGCCGTCAGCAAAACGAGCAATTCTCACGCTGATGTGAGAAAAATTGCCCTATGCGGACCTAACGAACGAAAGCAAGCATAAGCGGGGGCTTGAGCGCGGCCACAGAGCGTGAATTATTTTGCGACGGCGCGGCAGTCCCGCGTGGTATTCGGACCGCGCTAAAGCGTGCGCAGGAAACAATACAGCCGGTTCAGCAAGCCCGCTCGCCGAACCGCCCGAGATAGTTGCGTCTGGAACACGAGCCACGCCCGGTGTTCTATCGAACGAACCGGGCCCATTCATCGCAGCGCGCACGAATGCGCGTGCTGCCCGGCAAACCCGAGAGCCACCAGGCAGAAGCCATTGCTCTCAATGCGGAATCATCCACTGCAGGAAGTTCTGCTGCGCCCAGACCAGCAACCCGAGCAGCACCGTCAACAGAATCGAGTGCTTGAAGGTTTTCGCGAACACCACCCCTTCCTTGCCCTTGAGTTCGGTGGTCGCCACGCCCGTCGAGATGTTTTGCGGCGAGATCATCTTGCCCATCACGCCGCCCGACGAGTTGGTCGCCGCCATCAGCACCGGACTCAGGTTCAACTGGTTGGCCGCCACCACCTGCAGATTGCCGAACAGCGCGTTGCCCGACGTATCGCTGCCGGACAGGAACACCGCGACCCAGCCGAGGAACGCCGACACCAGCGGAAAGAACGGCCCGACCGAGGCCACGCCCAGGCCGAGCGTATAGGTGAGCCCCGAGTAGTTCATCAGGTATGCAAGGCCGACAATCGTCGCCACCGTCAGAATCGCGATGCGCGTCTGCACCCAGGTATCGGCGATCGCCTTGCCGAATTCGCGCGCGCTCAGACCGACCACGAACGTGGTGATGAGCGCCGCGACCAGGATCGCCGTGCCGGTGGCGAGCGGCTGAAAGTCCCACACCGCGCCGTAAGGCGTGTTGTACAGCGTGATGAACACGGCCTTGTCGAGCCCCGGCCACGGCACCTTCACGTCGCCGATCGTGAAGACCTTCGCGACGGTCCAGACGATCACCACCACCGACACGATGAGCCATGGGTACCACCCCTGGCCGCCGCCGATCTTGCCGCGTACCTCGCCGACGCGGTCGATGTTGACGGCGAACTTCGGATCGGCGGCCGGCTTCCAGACGCGCAGGAAAGCGATCGTCACCAGCAGCGACACCAGCGACGACAGCACGTCGGTCAGGCTGTAGTTCACGTAGTTCGACGCGACGAACTGCGTCAACGCGAAGCTCGCGCCCGACACCAGCAGCACCGGCCACACCCGCAGCATGTTGCGAAAGCCCGCATACACGCCGATCACGTAAAAGGGCAACAGGAACGCGAAGAACGGCAACTGGCGGCCGACCATTTTGGCGAGCAGGTCGGACGGCAGATGCGTGACCGCGCCGAGCACGGTGATCGGCACGCCGAGCGCGCCGAATGCGACCGGCGCCGTGTTGAAGATCAGCGTGAAGGTGAGCGCTTCGAGCGTCGGAAAGCCGAGCATGATCAGCAGCGAACTGGTGATCGCGACCGGCGTGCCGAAGCCGGAAATCCCTTCGAGCAGCGCCCCGAACGAAAAACCGACCACGACCAGCACGACGCGCCGATCGTTCGGCAGGTTGTCGATCATCCACATGCGGAAGGCCGCGAAGCGGCCCGAGCGTTGCGCGATGTTGTAAAGCAGGATCGCGGTGAACACGATCCACATGACCGGCCAGCACGCGAACACCGCACCGGCGAACACCGAATTGAGCGCGAGCCCGACCGGAAACTGCCACACCAGGATCGCCACAAGCAGCCCGATGATCAGGCCCGCGAGCGACGCCTGCCAGGCCGGCCGGCGCGCCCAGCCGAGCAGAACCAGCACCACGATGATCGGCAGCGCGGCGACGAGAAAGGACGGGAACAGCGAATTGCCGACCGGGGTCAGTAGTTGGTGAAACATCACGTCTCCTTGGTTTTTGTTCGAATCTACGCGGTCACGGTGGTTGACGGGCGGGTCGCTCCGGCAGGACGGATGAGTGTCGACGGAACGTGTGGGACCCGCGACGCTTATTTAAACGCGTGCTGATGAAACTTTCCAAGGATAGTGGCCCGGACTGGCACGTCAAGCAGGGAAACTACGGGAGCTGGGACGAGTCGGTGTGGGCGCGGCGCGATGGGACGTGACGTGGCCGCGGCGGCGCATCTTCATAGGCGTGCGCCTGCCGAGCCGTGACGGATGAGGGCGGTCGAGTCGAAGAACTGGCGGCGAGACTCAGTGCCCGTGGTAGTGTCCCCAGCCGCCGTGTCCCCAGCCGCCGCCCCAATACCCGCCGATGCCGATTGCGATCGACGGCCCGTAGTAGCCGGGATACCCGTAGTAGGCCGGATAAACCGGAGGCGGATAGTAGGCAGGATACGGCGGCGCAACATAAACAGGCGGCGGAGCCGCTACTGCATATGTCGGGCTTTGCTGTTGCGCTTGCGCCTGAGCTTGCTGCTGTTGCGGGTCGGATGGATCCGTCGATCCAGGCACGTTCTGCTGGACAGCTGTTCCGGGGACCGTCGCGTAGTAAGGCGAATAGTAGCCGGACGGATAGTAACCGTACGGGTAATAGCAGCCGGATAACGTCAGCGCGCAAAGGGTTGCGCCGAACGCAACACCGGTTTGAGACAGCCGTGCAAAGCCGCGCAGCGGCCACAGGCTCAGCGCGCGAGAGGGGTTGATGACGCGGGACTTCATGACGCGCTCCTGGTTGAACCGACGCCGCTGGCCGCGACGTACTGTTGAGCTTACGCCCCCGCAGCGCGAACTCCGTTGCAAAACCGTAACGGCGTATTTCACCTCACTACAACGCGTCATTGAGCCGCGTTTGAACGAAACTCGAGTTGAAGCTTGTGCGACTCGCGACACGCTCCGTCGCGAAGGTGTTCATGCGTCACCATTGCGTCGCTGAGGCGCGGATTGAATCGTTGGCTCAACCCGCGTGCAAGCTTGCGCCGCTACTCGCGTCATTCACTGGCGACACGGCGTTCATGTGCTACCTCCCAACCTGATTACCGATAATGCCGCCAGCCGCCGCGCCGCCGATCGTGGACAGCGCATTGCCGCCGATCGCCGCGCCCGCGGCTCCGCCCACCCCTGCGCCGATTGCCGTATCGCGTTGCCGCGTGGTCATTCCGTCACATGCCGAGAGACTCGCGACAAGAGCAACGATCGTTGCAAGCGTACCGATTTGACGAATCGATTTCATGATGGTGACTCCGGTTGGTGTTTGTCCCATTTCGATGACCACTTCCAA
>NZ_JARESU010000291.1:0-4415 GCF_046027075.1 Paraburkholderia sp. RL18-085-BIA-A
ACGTGAACCGGATGATGCGTGAGGCTGGCGAAGAAGGCTGATCCAATACAGGCTGGGGACATGACCATGCGCTTTCTGACCCGATCCGGATCGCTTGCCGCGGTCAACGCGGAAGGGCCGCAGTGGATTGTGCCGGCCCGGCTCGCGGTCGGCGTGCTGCTGCTTTGCCCCGTCGATGGAAGCATCCAGCAACTGTTCACGTTCTATCACGAAAAGCCATCGTTGCTGTTCGGCATGGTTGCCGCCGGCACGATCCCTCGCGCCATCGAGATCCTCGCCGGACTGAGTTTCGTTGCTGGTCTGGGAACAAGGCTGGCGGGGTATCCGACGATGGCTATTTTCGCTGTGCGGGCGGTGGCCAATTTGGCGAACTCATTCGGCTGTGTGTTGCTGAGCTACTCGCCACGCCTGGGCCGTCTCACGAACCAGTGGGCGTCCGATCACGCGCACACGCTCGCTGACGGCACACCGATTCTCGCGCTGGACATGTACGAGCATTCCTACCACATCGATTTCGGCCCAAAGGCTGCAGCCTATGTGGATGCCTTCATGCAAAACATCAACTGGACTAAGGTGGCGACGCGATTCGACATACTTGGTGTCTGAACGACGTCGATAACGCATCGCCACCAACCGGGAGCATGTCATGTCGATTCGTGTTCATCCGCTGGCTCTAGCCAGTCTCGTTCTGGCCGCCGGCCTCGCGGTGTCCGGGTGTAAGGAGAGACCCTCCGAAGGGCGCTATCAGGAAGCTGTCAGCCTGTCGCGGGTACCGGCGCCGGTCAAGGCAACGATCGCGCAGCAGGCACAAGGCCGCAGTGTCGGCGAAATCGAAAAGCAGACCGCGAAAGGCACGACCCGCTATTCCGTAGCGCTGGTTTCCGGCAGCCAGAAGCAGGAGCTGCTCATCGACGAAAGCGGAAAGGTGGTCGCCACCAACACCGGCGAAGACGACGACGATTGAGCGGGCGCCGCCCACACATCACTGCTGCACGGAGAACACCATGAAATGGATCACACGCGAACGTCCCAAGGTTGACCGCATCGCCTGTCCGTGGCTGATCGTCAAGTACATCGACAGGGAGGCCGAGTTCCTTTATGTGCCGCGCGATGAGGTGCTGCGGGTGGCACAGGAAACCGGTGCCATTCCCTATGACGTGCCGAACGTCGAGCTGGGTCACCACGGCGAGCTGTGCAGTTTCGATGCGTTCCTGCAGAAGTATCAGCTGACGGACTCCGCGCTGCTGAAACTCGCGCAGATCGTGCGTGGGGCGGACACCAGCCGACTCGACCTCGCGCCCGAAGCGAGCGGACTCTATGCGATTTCCGTGGGACTGTCGCGCAATTTCGACGACGATCACGAACAGCTGCGGTACGGCATGGTTGTCTACGACGCGCTCTATGCGTGGTGTCAGGGCGATGCGCGCACCTAGGACAGCGGCCTCGATCGCAGGTCGCGGTGCGGTGTCGCGCCTGATGCTGCCCGCCGGTGCGGACGCAGGCGCGCTGCCCCGGCTCATCGGTCGCGGCTTGCGTGGGTTCTGCGATGGGTTTGTCGCCGTGCTGCTGCCGGCGTACCTGCTCGCGCTCGGTTTCGGCCAACTGGACGTCGGACTGGTCAGCAGCGCGACGCTGATCGGATCGGCGCTGGCGACGATCCTGGTTGGACTGTTCGCTGGTCGCTATCCGCTGCATCGCATGCTCACTATGGCGGCAGGTTTGATGGCCGCGACCGGCATGGGCTTCGCCGGACTGTCTGCACTGTGGCCGCTACTCCTCGTTGCGTTCGTCGGAACGCTGAATCCAAGTTCGGGGGACGTCAGCCTGTTCCTGCCGCTGGAACAGGCACGCCTCGCTGGTTCGGCCGGCGGCGATGCGCGCACAGCGATATTCGCGCGCTACAGTCTGGTGGGCGCCGTGTCCGCTGCAGTAGGCGCTCTGGCGGCAGCGATCCCGGGCTGGCTTGTCGCGCATGCTGGCTGGTCACTGCTCGCAGCCCCGCGCGGATTGTTCGGCGTCTACGCGCTGGTCGGAGTTGCTCTGTGGTTCCTGTATCGCAGGTTGCCCGAACCGCCGGCCCAGGAACGATCACGCAGCGTGTCGCTGGGCCCGTCGCGAGGCATCGTCACGCGCCTGGCGCTGCTCTTCAGTGTGGACGCATTTGCCGGCGGCCTGGTCGTGAACTCGTTGCTCTCGCTGTGGCTGATGCAGCGCTTTGGCCTTTCACTGGCCGCCGCCGGGCAGTTTAACAATCGTTACCAGCGCATCGGGTGAACCACAGTGGGCGTACCAGGGGCAACGTTATATCTCGGTCGAATGGACAGGAAGCCAGGGGACCATCAAGCCGATGGTCTCAATAGCATGTGGTACCCAGTCCGACCGTAGCGCGTTTCGGTGCAACGCGGTGGCCCACTGCCGGTGGGCAGTTGCTGGTGTACTCCAAATAGGAGAAGGACAAAGAATGCGTCTTCTGACGACACCAGGCTGGATCGCGGCGGCAAAGACAACGGAGTCGGAATGCGTAATTATGGGATCGGGGAATTGTCTGTTCCCATCAAAAACCCTCTCAGCTGCCGCTCTGCTTCGAATACTTCGTGAAGAGGAGCCCTTGCGAGCTGGGCGTCATACAGCGCCAGCAGCGCTTCAAAGTCGCTGATTACCTCAGACGCGAGCCGCCACTCCCCCGTCTCATGAGCGTGCGCCAAGGTGTTCTCGACCGCAGATTCGGCGATCTTGAACTGCTCCACCAGTTGGTTGCCATAACCAGCACGCTGCAGATACCGGCTCAGGTACACCGCGCGCATAAGTTCATTGACCAGATGGCTGTTGCCATGTCCCTCGCGGCATGCGACCAACGTAAGATGACAGGACAGCGACCGTTCACTTGCGGAGGCGCGATTCATCGGCAATAGAAGTGCTTTCGTCAGCGGCCTGCGGGCTCGGCCGGGGTATCTGTTTCGCTTGGAAGACATTTTTTCGACATTGCGACGCCGGGAAGCGATTGATTATAGCGAAGCCTTATCAGAGATACGGCCGCGACGACAACCAAGGGCCGAGTCCGGACCCTGAAGAGACATTCAGCCCTCCGATTCGCAGCCGCCCGGGTGAAGCGGACAGTCGGCAGGATTGTGCGGCGGCGCTGAGCTCTATGCAGCTACTGAGCAAGTATGGCGAGCGCGTCGCGCAGAGGGGCAAATGAGACTGTAAACAGCCCGATTAGCGGCGCGGTCATTTCCAGTATCAGGAAAATTGCCACGGAAGTGGATAACGCGCCCAAAAACAACGCTGCAATGACTGTACCGTTGACGGGGGTGAGCAGGCCAAACGCGCCGAAGATGATGGATAGCCACATCACCAGGGCTACCAGCAGCGGTGTAGGGAGTGAACTCACCGCTTGCAGCAGCGCCAGCCCGCGCAGAGCCAGCACTTCATTGGCAATCTGGATGGCGTTCGCCTGCAGCTCACGCTGCTCTGCGTTACGCGGCGAGAGTTCCTTCAGCTTGTGCTGAAGGCCTTCCACCCGTCTTAACTCATGGATGCTGCTAAGTGAGGCCACCTGCGCAGGGTCGCGGGAAGCGAGTGTCTGGATCCACGTGCCGTAGCTCTGCTTAAGCAGGCCACGGAGCTCCTGCGTTTCAGGTCCATATTGGGCTAGCACGCGATCGAGGCGAACGACACCGGCGGCATTGTGCACCAGTTCACTGTTCACTGTATCGAATGAGCTTTTCGCCGAGGAGATCAGGAGGCCAAGCACCAACGCGGCCATCGTCGCGATCAGGCCGATCGCCAGCTTCACGACCCCGATTGAATCATCACCAAGGTGATCCTGCGGCAGCATGGGACGCAGGAACAAGCCAATCAGCGCGCTGCCGAATACACATACAAAGACGATCAACGCGATAACGAAGTCGCTCACAGTTCCATTCTCCGTCTCTGGTCGTAAGCCTGCGCCAATGGTGATCCAAAACGGACGCGGGGCAACGGTGGTCGAGCAGACCTAGCCCCTTTCCGGTTGTGTTGGAAGGCAAACCTTGGACGCGACGCGGACAGGCTACCGGCCGCCACGCCCACCATACCGTGTGAAGCGCAGCTTCGCCAGTTGGCCGTCAATTTGACTCCGAAGGTTGCGCCGCGCGAGGGCAGCAAGTCAACTCTGGGCGTTCCTCAAGGCGCTGACACCACGCGGTCGTAAGCGCCGTTCGCGCCGTAGGCGGCTTGATGTAGCCGCTGCCGTGTTGGCCAAGGCCACGGTGGCGCCGACCGTCGCGGCGCCAATCTGCGCAAATGTCTCCTTTATGAACAGCTCCGGATACGCGCAAGTGTAGATTCCTCGATCAGCCACGGGCCGCTTGTGGCCGCACAGGGTCCCACACCCCGGCCACGGCGACGGCCTCGGCACGGCATGCAAAGAGGTA
>NZ_JARESU010000292.1:0-4384 GCF_046027075.1 Paraburkholderia sp. RL18-085-BIA-A
CACAACAGTGCTACCTGTCGGTATAACCAGGCGAAGTCCCTGCACCGAATTCAGCCTGCCATCGGTGAAAGCCATATTCATCGGTTGGCAGCGTAGCCCGTGATCCGGGGTCGACCCTATTTCTTGCTTCATCATAAGCAGAAGTCTCCTCCTTGCCTCGTCGCACATCCAAGCTTAGGTCGAATTCAAGGCTGCTTAAGGCGGATTCGTCATATGTGCAGAAGCGACCCCGACCTCGTCTGGAGTCGCTGCTGAGCTATATCGCTGGGCAACTCAGACGACGCTCGATCGGTTGCTAGCCGGGTTTTCAAACCTACACATCGTTTCTGCAAGCTGACGCTTATGCCAGATAAAACCAGCGTAAGCGATGGGGCAGCATGCGCGGTCAGATATGTTGCCCGACAACATCGTCATCAGCGGCGTCTCATAAGTAGTTGAAGTGACTGATAGTCAGTTTATCGGACTGGGATCGGACTTTCTCGCTGATGTCCACGTCCGGATCGGGAACGCACCTTACCGCGGTTATATGTCCGTATAACCAGGCAACGCTAACGCGGTATCGGCATATCCAACCGTAGAGTAGATTCGCGCTTCGGCAAAACTTATTCTTCTCTCATCGAGAAAGCGCTCGCCGCTTGCGTATGGTGAGAGCCATTCTCTGACAGCATGTCCGAAGTCGTATTGGGTTCAGCGTTCGTGCGGAAGAAATCGGTGGATGGCTGCGACGCGCACAAGTTGCTTCGAGATAACAAGCATGTAACCCGAGAGACAGGATCGCGTCAACGGCGGTTGACCAGAATGGAATCACCCCGTCCGGATCAGCGACGAAAGGCGCCAAGGCGCGTTGATAGTGAATGCCACAGGAGATTGCCATGTTCATCTACTCGATCCGTTATCGCGCTGGCTGCGGCCGTTGGTCGGTCGCTTTCGCACAGGCCGCTTCACAGTCCGACGCTGAAGCGATTGCAACCTGCCGTTATGGCGCTTTCCATTCCGTCAGTCGTGCCGGCTTTGTCCGGGTATAGAAAACGTGGTTGTGGTCGAGGCAGCTATGGAATTCGACGCATTTATCAGACAAGCCGAACGGGACGCCAAGGTGGTCGACGCGTTGTATATCGCGCGTCACATGCTGGCGACGTACCACGGTCTCATTGTCCATTCCGAACGTGAACAGTGGAAGACGGACTTCAGGCCGCAAATCAAGCAGATCGACACGGCTCTTCGCCTGCTTGGCATCGATATTGACGATCCGATGATCGCCCCTACGCATCTGCCGTGATGACGCTAATTGAATTCAGGCCCGAACTCGCGGCAATCTTGCGCAATGCAACGCTGTCGCAGTCGCAATGATCACAGGCTCGGCCATCCTCGCCGTGCCATTTACGTCGAATCGTAGCGCTCCCGCCCTTCGGCCTTTCGATCACGCTTTCCGGAATTGCGTCCACGACGTCACTTAACTTTTCGCTGTTGCACGACCTTCTTCCGAACTCGCGCGATGTCGGTAGGACGATGGCATTCGTTGTCGTTGGCGGCAATATCTTCGGCATGATTGCGCCCATTGCAACGGGATATGTGATCGGCGCGACAGGCAGCTATGATTGGGCGTTTGGCATCGCTGGCATCCTTCTGCTCGTCGGCGCAACAGTCGTTGTCACCATGGCGCGCTCGCCAATGACCATCAACCGCGACGCTTCTAGTGCGCAGGTCGCGGTGTAACGTGATAGCGCGGCAGTGTCAGTGGCGACGGGTTTGAACGACGCCGCATGCTATCTGCCGTCCGCTTCGTCCCAGTGTCCGTTCCCGCACACGTTGTGGCCGTTCGAACTACACGGACGGCCGTCTCTTGTTGGCCGGGTGCTGCCGCACATAGAGAACAGCGGCCGATACGCCCGTTAGCGCGAACTGGTCGTAGTCGGACGTGGGAATTCCATAGCCCCTGGTCAGAAAATGGGCGAGAGAAAATGAGTTCGCACAAGCGGGGATTATTGTTAGCTACTGACAGTTTTCGACCCAGACGAACAACACCGGGAAATGTGAAACCGTACACCGCGGCCGCGGCCGCGTACTGCAGGAAAGCGCGCGAGCGCGCCGCAGCAGGCGTTTGACGCATCGACGAGGGGCCTGTTGCGTCACGACCCAAGTCATCGCACGGCCGGTGGTTCCGCGTCGGTCGGGACGCCGGCCATGTACCGGAACAGTGCCAGCGCCCGGTTCGCCGTGGAGGCATCGTGCCCGCTCGCAATGGAACTGCTGGCTTGCCGGTCGATGCGCGCGAGAATATATAGGCCCCATACGTCGTTCGTCTGGCGCTGTGCGAACACCACCGTCTGCAGCGCAGCCGGCTGAAACAGTGTCAGTCCGAAGGCACGGACCGGCGACACATTTTCCTCGGCCAGCGCCATCCGCTGCGGGCTGTGCTCCAGCACCCGCATCCGGTACACCAGGGGGCCAGAGCGGCTGTCGCGCACCCAGAAGTACAAGGTTCGACCCGCTTGCAGTTCCGACGGGCGGAAATCACCCCGCCGGTCCCCGCCCTCGGCGGGTCCGGCCAGCGCTGCGGCATCCAGGAACAAGGGACGCCACTTCTTGTCGGTCGTGGACCAGTAGCGCACGGTGCTCAGGGTGGAAACCGCCCCGGCACGTGCCAACAGCGTCTCGGGACCGCCGGCGACGCGGACCAGCCCTGCGAGCGCGACGACAACCCGGGAGCGGGACGCGGCAGGCCATCCGGTGCACGAGGACGGCCGCCATTCGCCCGCATCGAGCTCCTCAGCGCGCAGGATCGCCATCGCGGGTTGCGCGCCCAGCGACCCGTAGGCCGGCACCGGCGGTGTCCCGCACGGCGGCGTTGGCAACGGGGTTGCCACGGCGAAGCCGGCGGCAGCCGCCAGTGGCACGCAGCGGGCGGCTGCCTTCAGGCAATACGAACCGCGAGGACGCGCAACGTTCATCTGGGCTTGCCTCCCAGCAGCGGCTCGGTCAGGAACTTGACGACGTAAATCGATGCGGCTCCGATGTTGAAATACCTCAGCGCGACGTAGCGGCGCATCAAGGGGCGAAAGATCCCAAAGCCTACATCCGAGATCGCCCGGGCAAGTCGTTCGCCGGCATCCCTTTGACGTTCAGGTCCTCGATAACCACCGCCTGGTTCTCGCGGCAGAGCCGAGTCGTGAGCTTGTGCATGAAATCCGCTCTGATGTGCGCGATGCGTGGGCAGCCTTGCCAAGGATACAGCTGTCTTCATCTATTGACGACGGCGAAAACGATTCCTCGCTCGCCCGTCTGCAGAGGTCGAACGTGACGCCTCGTTGCGGGTCGACAGGCCTTGTAAAGCGGACGGGAAGCTATAGTGCCTTCTCCCGGCCACAAGATAAAGTTGAAGTTTCTTATCGTGTGCATTACCGATCGTGCATGGATCGGTGTTAAAGCAGCAGCGTTGCCTTGTCACCCTTGATGGACATACCGTTCCCAAGTGCATTTACTATGCTATGCCAAGTATCGTCAACGTGATGTAATCGATAACCAGAAAGTACGTTCTGGAAATACCATCCTTGCACTAATCGCTCAACGCCTTTAACCACGCGGGTTTCGA
Organism: Paraburkholderia sp. RL18-085-BIA-A; assembly: GCF_046027075.1. Taxonomy (NCBI): domain Bacteria; kingdom Pseudomonadati; phylum Pseudomonadota; class Betaproteobacteria; order Burkholderiales; family Burkholderiaceae; genus Paraburkholderia; species Paraburkholderia sp. RL18-085-BIA-A. The sequence goes on from NZ_JARESU010000292.1 coordinate 3,593, forward strand.
CGCCCGATCATCACTGCGGATTCGCTACAACCCAGCTTCCCTCTCCATCCCTTACGCGGTATCGGCTAGAGTTCCACCTGTGATGCAGATCCTATTGGAGAAGACATGCGCGACAACCTGATTCCCGTCATCGTGGGCCGGAAATGGCAAATTGCTAAGGGGTATCATGCCGTTGAACTTCGAACAACGTCCAAATCGGCGCTTCCGCCGTTTAACAATGGGTCGTGCGTCACTCTCTGTCTGAATATCGCTGGCGACAAGCAAAGAATTTATCCTTTGCTCGGTGTTTCGTCCCTGTGCGATGGTTACGTGGTAGGCATGAGACAAGAAGGTGATGGCAGAACGGATAGTCTGCTAACCAGGTTTCCGTTGAATGAACGAGACGAAGTGTTTGTCGTCGGCACCCCCGAAAGCCCGCCGACAATTTTGGACGATCGTGTGCGAACTATCTTTTTTGCTGGCGGAATAGGCACAGCGTCGATCGCGGGAATCGCGAAGCGGCTTGCATCGGCGGGTCAAAGGTTCGAGGTGCACAACTTCGCCCGATCAGCCGACCGCGCAGTTCTTCGAGAAGAATTTGACGCGCTTCGAAGTCACGGTGAGGTCTATCACCATTTCGGCCTGTCCGATGATCTATTCGCGCAGAAGAGTTCCCACGCAATGAGTCCAACTCATGCCAACACACAGATCTACTGCAGCGGCCCCCCTGCTTTCATGGATCTCATTGAGCGCCAAGCCCGCGAATGGGTGTATGCAGCGAACGTTCATAAAATCGCCCTTGGCGACCAAAAG
>NZ_JARESU010000293.1:0-4333 GCF_046027075.1 Paraburkholderia sp. RL18-085-BIA-A
ATCGACACAAAGCAGACTCGTAAGTTGTGAACGCAATCAAAGTTCATCGGACGTCGCGAGCGGTCCTCAATGACCTGTTCATGCCGCTCACGATGACGCGATGTCTATATGTAAGTTCTATTCCCTCCGGTAAGAGTGCTTCTGCATCCACGCTCTTAACCCATCAAAATGGCCGCGATTGCTAACTGGTTCGCAAAACAATATTGCGTTGATCGCAGTGGTCCGGTTTTTTTTGTCCGCGTTCAATGGCGGGCGCTGTGATGGCCGATCGATTCGGCAGGTGAGGGGAGGGCCGCAAGGCGACTCCCTCTATTTTTTGGCAGCACTTTTGCCGTTCACCGATGGTGTCGCTGCTCACCATCGACACAGCGCTTTTTGCAACACGTTTGCCTTGGTTCGCCATTGGTCACTCGGACTCGCGCCATTTACCGGAGAACAAAAAATGAAACTCAGCCAACTCAGTCTGATTTCACTGACCGCATTCGCTGTGGTCGGAACCGCACATGCACAAAGCAGCGTCACGCTCTACGGCACGATCGACACGTCCCTCACCTATGTGCATAACGCCGCGGGCAATCAGAACCTGTGGGCGCTCGGCAATAGCAGCGGCGGCGATCTGTCGGGCACCCGCTGGGGCATCAAGGGACAAGAGGATCTCGGCGCCGGCCTGAAGGCCATCTTCCAGTTGGAAAACGGCTTCAACCCGGCGACCGGCGCACTCGGCCAGAATAGCCGCATGTTTGGCCGCCAGGCTTACGTCGGTCTCGCAAGCGACAACTACGGCACGCTGACGCTCGGCCGCCAGTACGACCCGCTGGTCGACCTCATTCAGGGCATTACCGCTGACAACTATTTCGGCAGCGCCTTCGCGACCGTCGGCGACGTGGATAACTTCGACAACAGCTCGCGCACCAACAATGCGATCAAGTACCTGTCGCCGGTGTATGCGGGCTTCCAGGTCGAAGGCATGTACGCGTTGGGCGGCGTCGCGGGCCAAACCGGCGCGGGCCAGACGTGGTCGGTGGCGGCAGCTTACAACAACGGTCCGGTGTCGGTCGCCGCGGGCTACTTCGTCGCGGACAATCCGAGCGTGACGACCGCGCAGCGCACGACCTGGGGTGGCACGTCGGACGGCACGTTCGACGGCTCGCTGGTGAACCTCGGCTACCAGACGGCGAAGTCGATCAATATCGCGCGCGTCGCCGCGCGATACGCCGCGGGTCCGTTCACGTTCGGCCTCGGCTACAGCAATGCGCAGTACAAGCAGGATGCGCAGTCGGTGTTCGCGTCGACGCAGAAGTTCAACACGGGACAAGGCTTCCTGAACTATCAGGCGACGCAAGCACTGCTGGTCGGCTTGGGCTACAGCTATACGAAATCGAGTGGCGACACGAGTGCGACCTACCATCAGGTGTCGTTCGGCGCGGACTACAACCTGTCCAAGCGCACCGACGTCTATCTGGTGGGCGCATACCAGCATGCTAGCGGTGAAACCCTGAACGCGGACGGTACGGCTGTGGTCAGCGCGCAGGCGTCGATCGGCTCGTATGGCTACGGTGGCACCAACACTCAGGAACTGGTCGCGCTCGGTCTGCGTCACAAGTTCTAATTTCAACCGCCGTTTGAAAAGCGCGGCGGTGACGCGCTTTTCTTGTGATGCAGAAGAGCCCGTCGAATATTTTCGACGGGCTTTTTTGTTTTCCCTTCCTTACCGGCCGTGCAGCCGATCTCGCATCCTGCTACCGCGAAATCTCATCGAGCGTGCGGCCGCCTGTTTCCAACGCGAACGCGCCCATCACAATCGATCCGAGCAGCGAGACCAACGCGAAGTAGCCGAACACGGCCTCGACGCTCAGATACGTCAGCAAGCGCCGATGATGACCAGACCGATCACCGACGAAACCCGTGTGATCGAAGTTGCGGCGCCGGCGCCGCTCGCGCGGATTGGCGTCGGATAGGCCTCGGGCGCATAGACATAGAAGCCGCATTGGACGATCGCGATCATCGCGCGCTCGCGCTTTCGTGTGCGGTTCATGGAAGTGGTTGGTGAAACGCCGATCGGTCATCTGACTGCTAACCGGATGTATCTCGCGAGCGATGAGCTGACGCGCGGCAGGCGCACGTTGATCGAGATTGCCGAGAGGGTGGGTTACAACTCGGGAAAGGCGTTCGCGCGCGCTATTCATTGGTGGTCGGGTACGGCTCCGAGGCGTTATGCGCGCAATGCGCATCCGCTCGATGACCTTGCGAAGCGTGGGTGACGCGCAGTAAGTGCGTGCATTGGCGATATCAGGCCGAGCTGCTTTAGCTCTTCACGTCGTTCAAACGCCACGAACCGGCCGCGTTCGTGCGGGAATTTTTCTGCTCAAGTGTTTCGCCGAACTTTCGACACAATATCCGCATCGGCTCGCATTGGGTAATCGAAGATTTTCTCATCGAGATAATCAGGGCCATCGCATCAAACATCCAGCGCCATTTAACGAAATCAGACGATCAGGTATGAGGGCTGAAGGCGCCTACCAGCCAAGCAGTTGCGCGAGATAACGGTCGTTAGCGCAGGCGAGCATACGGCGATTTCTCAAGCCTGCCTTAGAGGTTCGATCCTGCCGCAACAGGTTCATCACGATGCGCCGGAGGATAGCGAAGTTCTGGGCAGCGTTGTCTACCCGCACACGGCACTCGTCCTCACGGAAAGCCAGATTCAGCGTCCAGTGCATGCCGTTCTCGATGCCCCAATGGGAGCGCACGGCGTGGGCAATATGTCCGGCGTTGGGTGGCAGACTGGACACGTAATAGCGACGCTCTGTCGTGATCTTGTCGCCGATCTCACGCGTGGCCTCCACCATCACGATCGAGCGCATGCCGGGCCACAGGGCCGGTTGCTGCCAACGTGTGAGGATGTCGCTTGCGATGCACCGGCGCGTCTCGATGCGTCCATGACCTTTCTCAGCTTCGCGGTGTTCGCTGATGAACGCATCGCGATCAGCCTCCTGGATACGCTCGATGGCCTCGATTGTCGTGCGGATGTGGGTGAGTAGCGAGGGCTGGTTGCCCTTGACTGCGAGCACATAGTCGGCCCCAGCCTTCACGATGCGCGCGGCGATCGCGCTCTGGCAGCCCATCGCATCGATGGTAACGATCGCGCCCTTGAGCAGCAAGGCGTCGAGCAGTTCAGGGATCGCCGTGATCTCATTACTCTTGTCGGCTGTGCGCACCTGCCCGAGCACGACGCCCAGCCCGCTACCGTATGCCGACACGAGGTGAATCGCGCGCTGGCCGCGCCCATGCGAGCCACGCACGGTCTTGCCATCAATCGCCACCACCTGCCCGGTCAGCGCTGGACACAGATGACCCATCCAGCGAATGAAGCATGCTTCGAACTGCTTCGGATTGAGCGCCGCGAACACCCGTCGGAATGTGTCGTGAGACGGGATGCCCTGTTCCAGCGGAATGTAGCGGCGCAGCCCGTCGAGCTTTGTCTGGCCCCAAAGTTCAATACCGATCCAGCTGTCCGCACCCGAGAGAATCGCGCACAACGCCACCATCAGCATTTCCGTCAGGTCATGGGCCGGTGTGCGGCCTGCATGGGTCCTTCAGATCACCGAACGCCTCTTCAATACTCAGAACATCCTCGTGCATCGTTTCGCCGCCCAAAAGACGAAAGTAAGCGCCTTTCCCACCGAGTTAACAACCAGTTTCCCTAAGTGCCTGAATGTTAACGGCCCTTCATGCGATGCGCTGCCGCAGCAAGCAAACTCGCACCCTTCCGAACAAAGCCGTCTGCGATGCTGGCTCCCCTCGGAACCCCGAAGATCGGACCCTTCGCTGCCATCGTGACTGTGCAGATCCTCTACGACTGATCGACTAAGGGCGGGTACCCCGCCCTTACGTCATGTGGCCTGGCGGGGCACCGCGCGCCTCTCTCGGACTAGTCAGATCAAAGATAAGAGGTTTCACTACTGGTCGGATTTCAAAGATATCTCAAAAAAATACAATGTAATCAGGTTGCAGGACGAACGACAGGTCCCCGGAGGGCAGCGAATCCGATCTCCCTGATGCCGGTGCATTGAGCCCGGCGTTACCACGAATCGTCGATCCCGAGAATTTTTGACGGAGCTCTGGTGGAGCATGTCTGTGAACATGATCCCCCTATGCTTCGGATAACTTAATGAAACGTATATTTTTTTATTCATATATGAGGAGTGAAGCAATGGACAAGTCCTGTATCAGCAAGTGGATGCTGTTGGTTGCTCGGCGCAGCGCCCCCTAACCCGTTATCCCGTTTTTCGCGAAGGTCTGATCAGGCATGTCGATACGCATCGACATCCATATG
>NZ_JARESU010000294.1:0-4207 GCF_046027075.1 Paraburkholderia sp. RL18-085-BIA-A
CACCGGCGGCTGTGAACATCGGGTTCCGATTTTCTCGTTCTCCATGGCGATGTCGCCGATATGCCCAAAAAGCGCGTTACAGCCGAAGAGCATGAGCCCGGCGGCCGAAAGTCGGGATGGCGAGGGTATACAGGCGCATGTGTGGCATGGCTGTATGGAGACGGACGCGGCAGGCGCCGGATGCTGGACGAAAGCATGCCGTTGAGGGGCGCCCTTGAAATGTTGCCGATCGCGATCCTGACGGTCGATCAGCAGAATCAGATAACCTTCGCAAACGCCAAAGCGATAGAACTGTTCGGATACAGCTGGGAAGAACTGATCGGTGCATCGCTCGAGATGTTGTTCCCGATTCACGGCTTGTGCGGTTGCCATTCGGCGTCCGCAGACCGCGGCGTCCCAAGCGGGATCTCCGACGTGGCAACGACACAGATGCTGGTTGCGCGGCGGCGTGACGGCGAAGGTTTTCACGTCGAAGCTGACACGACGAGATATGGCGCCTTTGATCAGGCATTGCAGATCATCGCGATAGCGGGTCGCAGCGCATGCCTCGAAGTCGATCGAAACCGCAATGAACTTGCGCATCTGGCGCGCGTGTCGTCGTTGGGAGAACTCGTGAGTTCTCTCGCACACGAGTTGAATCAACCGCTTACCGCTATCCTGAGCAACGCCCAAGCCGCGCAAAAATTCATGGGGTCGGAAAACGCCAATCAAGCGGAACTCCGTGAGGCATTGAGCGACATCATTCTGGACAACTGTCGCGCGAGCGAAGTCATCCAGAAAATCCGGACGATGGTGCGAAAAGGCGACATGGAGCTCCGGCCAGTGGAGGTTGGCGGTGTGGTCCGGGATATCGCGCTGCTCGTCCATAGCGATGCGATGGCGCGTGAGGTTCGCACGAGATTCGACATCGCCGACCATCTCCCGATGGTGTTCGGCGACAAGGTTCAACTCCAGCAGGTTGTCCTCAATCTGCTGCTGAACGCATTCGACGCGGTGAAGGAATGCGATCCAACGGAGCGCATGATTGAGACCACGGTGCGAGAAGAGGTTGGGGGCGGCGTACGGATTACAGTGAAAGATCGGGGTCACGGGTTGACTGTCGACAAGATGGACAAGATATTCCGGCCTTTCTTCACGACCAAACCTCGGGGACTCGGTCTGGGTCTTTCTATTAGCCGCACGATCGTGACGGCGCACGGAGGGCAGCTATGGGCGGAGAACAACGAGGACAAGGGAGCGTCGTTTCACATAACATTGCCTCCGGGAGCGGACCTGCAAAGGGACCGCCACCAGACGTTATGAGCCAGGCCGCGGCCCGCGTTTTCATCGTAGATGACGACGAACGGGTGCGATGCGCACTCGCCCGGCTTCTGCGCGCATCGGGTTACCACGTCGAATCCTTTGACAGTCCCGAGGCTCTTCTAAATAGAGCCGATCTGGCGAGCATGCCCGCATGCCTGATTCTCGATTTGCAGATGCCGGGAATGACTGGCCTGGAGGTGCAGCGCAATCTCGACCAGCGTCTCCCCATCGTTTTTCTGACCGGGCATGGCGACATCGGCTCAAGCGTTGAAGCAATGAAGGGTGGCGCACTCGACTTTCTACCCAAGCCGGTGTGCGAATCGCTGCTTCTCGCCGCGGTGGATCGCGCACTCAAGCGCGCTTGCGTGGAGTGGGCGAAAAGAAGCGAAAGGGCGGAACTTCAGGAGCGGGTCAATCATCTCACGCGCCGCGAGCGCGAAGTCATGGCGCTCGTACTAACAGGTCGCCTGAACAAGCAGGTCGCCAGCGATCTTGGCGCGGCCGAAACGACCATCAAGATTCATCGGGCTCGCGTAATGGAGAAGATGAAGGCCCGATCGATTGTCGAACTCGTTCGGATGGCGGGAAAAGTCGGCGTGCAGGCGGCCGACGGTAACTAATCCGGAATGGTCCGATCGGGGCCTCGTGAGAGGAATATCGGACCTGTTCCGTCGGATCAATGCCGCTAGTGGACCAAAGTCCTATATCTCGTCACCGTATCTCCCGTTACGCTGGAACTCCAGATGGTCTATTCATGGAGCGACCGCGTGTTCGCGCCGTCATATGGTCAAGCTCAACCAGATCGTTGCCGTGGTCGACGATGATGAATCGGTATGCCGAGCCATCAAGCGTCTGCTGCACTCCGCAGGTATTGGGGCGGAGACGTTTTCAAGCGGCGACGAGTTTCTGGATACGCTGGCGGCGATTCCGTCATACCGGCCTGCATGCGTCATTCTGGACATCCAGATGCCGGGAACCAACGGACTGGAAGTCCAACGTCAACTCGCGCCAATGGGCGTGCCGATCATCATGATCACCGCGCACGACGAGCTTTCCATTCGGCAGGCAGCCCTTGGGTCCGGCGCGGCAGCGTATCTGCGCAAACCATTCAATGCAGCCATCCTGATCAAGGCCGTGGAAATGGCGATAGACGGTTCGTCGCGCCCCTGAAGCACGTGTGCTCCGCCTGGCGATATGGGACTAAGGTCTGTTTGTCTCCCTGAATTCCAGCTACCGAACTGACCTACGTCGGCGCATCAATCGAGCGGCCGGTCGTTTCGAGTTGATGCGCGGCTAACTGACCCTCCGCGTTCGCCTGCCGTCGGCGCGCGCGCGGGTTCACTGCGCGCGCAGCGTTCAAAGGAAATGCAGGAGCACGTGATGAGATACGGGTCTGCTTTACTCGCCGCTTTAGTCACGATTCTGCTTGGCATCGTTGCACCCTATACCTCGGCCGCAGACATCGATGGCTGCAAGACACGCGTCTGCGCGGGCATCGAAGCGCATGCACACGATCCGGCGCAGCTGTGCAAACCGTGCCATGCAAAGCGACCCTCCGGTTCAACGGCCGATGCGGGCATGTACTCGCCACCATCTGGGCGAATCGCCAACAATCTGCTTGAACGCTGAAGAGAAATGGGATTGCGTACTAAAGCCGCACGCCAGGGCAATTTGAACAAGTGGCAAGTCAGATTCCAGCAAAAGCTTCTGCGCGAATTCGACACGACGACGACGTAGATATGCGTACGGCGTGAAGCCTGTGGCCAGCCGAAACTGTGCGGCGAAGTGCATACGCGTGAGGCCGACACTCGCCGCGATGCTACCCAAGGTCAACTTCTCAGCAAGGTGAGCCTCTATATAGTCGATAGCGCGGCGTAGGCGCCACGGTGGTAGGGCCGTGACCTTTCCTGAGGTCGGAATTCGATCGATTGCGAAACGGCGTTCGAGAAGTCGCGCGACGATCGCTATAGAAATACTCTCGACATAGATATCACTAAAAAAGGTCTCGCTGCCTTCTACGCTCGATAGGGCGCGGCCCAATCGTTCTATTGATGGGTCGCAGGTGAAATGCGGAGCACCCAGAATTATGTCGCCGTTATGTTGGCGACCGAAAGCCTCCTGAAAGTGCTCCACGAGTAGCCCCTGCGGCACGTAGAGATGCAGCACATCGCACGGTGAACGGAAGACCGCTCTGGCGTTCTGACCAGGGTTAGTTACGTGGATGGCGCCAGGCGTGACTTCGCCTTCGTAGAGCATCCTGCCTGATCGGAACGTGAGCGCCGTAGATTTAAGGTTGATGCCGATGGTGTGGTGATCGCCGGTGCCCTCACTGGTGTGCTCAATCGGCTCGATACCTCGGCGCGTCCACCGTGATACAAGAACGCGGTCAGTCGATACCGCTCGCGTCGCCGCGGGCAAAAGGGGACCACGCCAGCAGTCTTCTGCAGCAATCGGCTCCGCGATGCGGTAGCGGGAATTCGCACCACCATCATCGTGAAGAATGGCAAGACCGCTTGCACGTGCATCGGTCAATGTCGTTGTCATCTGAGGACCTCTAGTCGGACACCATGGCTGCCATCTGGGAAGTGGTTTTCCAGGCAGGCTTATGCATTTGCGAAAACTCAAGGCCTCATTTTATGGATCCTCGGCGGAATCTGTGGGTGATTTTGAGACCGCTGGCTATGTCATTAGCGATGCGGTTCCTGAATGCTCGCTATTCGTCTGTATGGCCGTAAGCGAGAGTGCGCCGCTCCCGGCCATACAGGTAGCGTATTTTGCTTGCGTGGCGTCAAGTGTTCGCTTCGCTGGACTATGTCCACACTTGACGCTGCACGACCCTCGAGTGGTTCGAAGTGCCCGTCGAAAGCGGTATTGAATCGGTTTCGGCTTCGGCACCACAGAAGTA
>NZ_JARESU010000295.1:0-4179 GCF_046027075.1 Paraburkholderia sp. RL18-085-BIA-A
GTCAAAGTGACGGCCGGCGAATAGCCCGTCCAGACCCTTAAGCTTGCTCATCGCGGCCCCTCGAATCGATCAGATCGACACTCTAACCGCTTCGTTGATCGCGCTATTTGCACCACACCCGTTCAAACAAGGTATCACCGTCTGGCTTGCGGGGATCGTCGTGCCCGAAGCGGCCGTGACTGATTATGCGCCGCCGGGTCCCTTCGATGATGCCAAGTACGATACCAACGCCCTGCTGCCACACGTCAATGCGCTCGGCGAGGATATTCTTAAGCGCGGTGTCGTCGGGAAAATGAGAACTGCGTGCCGAGTCCCTGCTAAACGCTTTCACCATGTCACTCACATAACCTCCACCACTACCTTTCAGGCCTACAGATCCGTACGTCTACCTAAGGGAGCACATTGACCGTTCAATGCCGGAATAAAGCGAGCGGCCGCGCACAGGAGTAGCGGTGCTGCCCGTCAAATATGAGCCGTTGCTTGGAACACCTCCATATGAGGGATCGGCCCAGCAGAACTCATGGAGATGTGCATCGGCAGCCTGGATATCGGCAGGATAGTGCGAGTCGTGTGGCTCCGAGCCGTCAAAATACTGTCGCGATGGCGACCACTCTCAGGCCACTCAATTAGTAAGCATTCTTGGTCAAGTGGCGCCGAGCCCATAGGCGCGACATCACCGCGCCTATGGGCACTTCAGGTAAGCATGGAAGCTCGCTGATAAGTCAGCTCCTCGGCGCGTACAATCAGCAACACCTCGCTTTGATCGGTTCAGTTTCGATATTCACCCGGGACGAAAAAGCTACCTTCGCTCGCTCAATAGCCGCCCGCGCTAGTGCCCATGCTGCTACTCATGCTACTGCCCATATTGCTGCTACCCGAATCACTCATATCTCCTGGCGATGCGCATCCAGTCACCAGCACCGACAGCGCAAGCGAAACACCCATCAGAACCGCCGAATAAATTCGAAACTTCCCCATCTGCAATCTCCTGTTGGCACTCGGGGCATCGAGGCGGGAGCAACTTACGTCACGCGTCAGGACCCGCTTCGGAACCCGGTTAAAAAAGCGCCCGCAGTGCGGGCCCTACGGGCGGCGCCATATGTCGTCGCGCCGTCACGTTACTGTCCATAACGATGGTGGGTCCTGGTTTATTCCAATACGTTGATCACAGATCTTTGGCGTTGACAGAAACCAGGTTACTTTCAGTACAGGGGCAACGAGCGTTCTATACCCGAGAACAGTCTAATGCGAGCTTCGATAGCCGATACCGCATACTTGATTGCTTGCTCTTGAAGGACTCGATCATTTCCCACCTGCTTCAGCAGGATGTTCAGGGCTGCAGGTCCATGCTCTCCGCCATCCAGTTCGATATGCCGGTTGAGGTAATGCCTGAAGTAGGCTATCTCAGTTTCTCCGCCTAGGGCGGCTTGCAGCCGCTCGAACATTCCCGGAATGACATCTTCTCGTCCGAAGAAGAAATACGCCATTACCTCTTCCAGACTTCCTGTCAGCGCAACACGCAAGGAGGTCAGGACGAAAGCCTGAACGTGTTCAGGAACAGCACACTCGCTCAAAGCGTGGGTCGGTGAGAGGCCCTGAAGTATTAGCCCGCAGAATGTCTCGAATTGCTTCGTGTCGGCACCCACTTCTTTCATAGCGCCAACATACAGTTCAAGATGGCTTATCGGGGATCGATCGGGGCCGATGTCACTTTCTTCGGCGAGAGTAATCTCATTTATCAGGCGCGCACCTTCTCGGTCCTTTGAGGGCATCCAGGGTAACGATACGCAGGTCAGCTCGCGTTGAAGTCGCTTGGCTAGCGACATGAAATCCCATACGGCAAAGACATGTGCTCTCATAAACGACCGCAGGCTTGCGACGTTTGCGACTTTTCTGTAAATAGTGTGGTCCAGCAAGCGCCGCCTAGCTTCTGCCAGATCTGCATGATCATTTATCTGTAAGCCTCTATTGACCTCTTGGTAAGACATATGCCCTCCGACACGGTGGTGACAGAGAGCAAAACGCAGGAAGGTCATAGAAAATTCCGTTTGCTTCACGATGATTGTCTGAAGTGTCCTTACCGTTGTTTACAAGGAAGCGAGTAACCGGGTTCAGGCGTCGTTGCCGGATTACAGCAGCGGTCGCGGTAAGACTGCACGATGAGAATGCGGATGGCATTGCGCTTTCAGTTTCATCACCATGCATCTTCTAAAAAGCTTGTAGTCAGTAACAAATCATTCGAATCCAACATTGTTTGGACCCTGTGCTAGCCTGCCGTGACTCTCCTTCTGGAGAAACGCACAATGGCAGGAAAGCGCAGCGCCGTTCGATCTGCCAAGAGCCGTAACGACAACGGGTGTGTTCTAGACGCGCCGGTTTTCTCTCAACCGCAGCCAATGCCGGACCCGCAGACCTTCGTCGTCAGGCACGCTTCCGATGCCGCCGCGTACAAGGTCATCGACGAGCTGAACCGCGAGCATACCCATTGGAGCAATGCCTGATCCATGGCGCGACTACATCCTGCTGGCCGCAATTAACGGCTCCGGGCAACCCGCGCCGGCAAATGACAAGGCTGGCTCTCCATAGATGTGTTACGAGCCAGCGAAAGGCGTATGAGGGAAAGGGCCGCCGACCTCAAAGGAATTCGGCGTGACGCCCCGTAAAAATCGGTAACGACCGTCGACGTGGATGCACTATTTTGTCAGCTGCCCATGCACTAATCTCTGTTGTATTGCGCGCCACTCGCGCGGTCGCTCCGCCGCGCCGACTATCATGAACTTCTTCCTTTCCGCCTGCGTTGCAGGGCTGGTCGCAAGGGTCTCCGTCGCCTTTGCACAGAACACGCCTGGCGTCCCCCGACGGCGTCCTGCCACCCGATCAGTTTCACCTGAAGGAGCCACCCGCAGTTGACGCGTGGGGCATCGGAGCCGAAAAAAAATGAGTGTGGAAGGCCGTCTGGCGGCCACGGACGGCGACAGAATGGAATGGGAGAAATGCAGTCCCAGACGAACTGAGTACCTGGCTCATAGCTCCATTCTCTCAAGAGTGGGAGCCTCCACCAAATCCGGGGCGGTTCATTTTTGAAAGACTAACGGATACGAAGTACCGCCTCATAGACGACGAAGTAGGCAGTTCCGGTATCCGACGTTCGATTCGAGGTGCCATGCAAACGGAATGGGCAATCACGCAATGGTGAGTGCGACCGCTAATCTCGTCTTTGTCGTTGACGATGACGATCGAGTGCGTACTGCGTTCACCCGGTTGTTTCGCTCGGCCGGATACAATGTCCTCACTTTCGCTTGTGCGAAGGATTTCCTCAATCGCGTGGATCTTCAGAGGTCCCCCGCGTGTCTGGTGCTTGATCTCCAGATGCCTGGGATGACAGGTCTCGAACTGCAGCGCGAACTGGAACCTGCGGGCATTCCAATAATCTTCGTGACCGGGCATGGTGACATCGAATCAGGTGTCGAAGCGATGAAAGCAGGTGCCGTTGACTTCTTTACCAAGCCGGTGCTCGACGCGCAGTTGTTGTCTGCGGTTGACCAGGCGCTACAACACGCAACACGGGCGTTTAAGGTGCGCTGTGAGAAAACCGAAATCGTCGGCCGTATAAATCAGTTGAGTCCCCGCGAGCGTCAGGTGATGGCGCTCGTGTTAACCGGTAGGAGCAACAAGCAGGTCGCAAGCGAATTGGGCGCCGCCGAAACGACGATCAAAATCCATCGTAGGCGCGTCATGCAAAAAATGAGAGCCCGCTCGCTCGTAGAGTTGCTTCGCCTCGCGGACAAGGCGGGTTTCAGCGCAATTGATGAGCAATCGCAGCACTGATCGCCGCCGGGCAAGAACCCATGCATTGACATCTGTTTTTCAGGTGTCGTCAAGTTGGTCGAACGGCAAGCGTTCGCATAGGTTATATGTGGCGGCCTCAAATCTGAAGTGCAACATCTGTCTAGCATAGGGCGTTGCGATGAACTACAACCCCACACCGAAACATTTTCTCACGATATGCGAAGGCGAGGAATTCAGTCAACTGGTTGCGGGTTTTTTCAGCGCTGGAATTTGCCTACAAACCGCAGCAAGAAAGGGTTTTCGTAGACACGAGCGAACCGGTTAGAATCCCGTTGCTTTGGTGCGGGCGAAACGCCAGCCGCGGCAACGGATTCCAACGAAACTGACTGC
>NZ_JARESU010000296.1:0-4159 GCF_046027075.1 Paraburkholderia sp. RL18-085-BIA-A
TCGTGCGCTCACGCGGCAGCAGACAAGGGCAGGCGTCGAACAAACCTAAACGAAGAACAAACCTAAACGAAGAACAAACCTAAACGAAGAACAAACCTAAACGAAGAACAAACCTAAACGAAGAACAAACCTAAACGAACATTGCCTGACACGCCGAGCGTATGCGTCGCGCGCTTTCCGCTACACGAGCGGCAATACGCCTCTGAGGATAGTCTCCCGTTGCACAAATCGACCACCGCGTGACGTGATAAAAGCATGGAGCGCAGCGGCCTCTCCTGACTACGGCCGGCGCAGGTAGCGAGGATGGCCTCGTTCTAAATGCCTTGTCCTGCGATGGGTTTTCGGATCGCGTGCACCTCAATGAGCTGCGGACGCTTCTGTCGAGTCTCCACTCTTTGTCGGACGCGTAATCCAGATGAGCGGGATGATCAGAATGAAGATGAACGTGGACGCATAGAAGAAATCGTCGAGACCCATGACCGCAGCCTGACTTGCGACCATCGATTCAAACGATGCGTAAGCGGAGCCAACATCCAGATGGAATTGCGATTGCAGTGTCGCGATGGTCTGGTTGAAAGCCGGATTGTCGATGCTCGCCTGCTCGGTGAGTCGCACGTGATGCACAACCGTCCGATGATTCCATACGGTGCCCGCGATGGACGTGCCAACAGCGCCGCAGAAAATACGCGCGAAATTGGACAACCCTGCCGCTGCAGGGATGCGCTCGGGAGGCAAGCCAGAAAGGATGATCGACACGAGTGGAACGAACCAGAGCACGGTTGGTATGCCTTGCAGCAAGGTCGGTATAACCAGATGCCACGCATCCATCGTACTCAGATACTGCGTGCGCATGAAGAACACACCCGACAGACCCACGAACGCAACCGACACCAGGACCCTGGCATCAAACCATTGAAGCAGGCGCCCGATAAAAGGAGAAAGTAGAACCGTGAAAATGCCAACGGGCGCCGTGACAAGGCCGGCATCGTAAGCCCGGTAGCCGAGATACTCCTGCATCCACTGCGGCAGCAGCACAAGGTTGCCGAAGTAAAGCGCGTAGGAAACGGAAATCGCAATCGTGCCGCTGCTGAAGTTGCGCAATGCGAAGAGCCTGAGGTCGACGACCGGATGCGACTCCGTCAGCTCCCACACGAGAAAGAACGCGAAGGCGATGAGGGCAGTCAGCCCGAGCGCAACGATGAAGGGCGACGAGAACCAATCAAGATCCCTCCCCTTGTCGAGCATCACCTGAAGCGACCCGACCCACGTCACGAGCAGCGCAAGCCCTACCGCGTCGATGGGCAGTTTCTTCGTCGGCGTTTCGCGCTTCCGGTAAATGATCCAGGTGGCACTGGCCGCGATAAATCCGACCGGGATGTTGACGTAGAAGATCCAGGACCAGCTGTAGTTGTCAGTGATCCAGCCGCCGAGCACCGGCCCCGCGATCGGGCCAACGGTGGCGGTCATTGCCCAGAGCGCCAGCGCCATGTTGGCCCTGGCCTTCGGATAGGAACTGAGCAGGACGGCTTGGGACAACGGAATGAGCGGGCCGGCCACCAGGCCCTGCAAAACCCGCGCGCCCAGCAGGAACGGCAGGTCCGGTGCGATGCCGCAGAGCCACGAAGCGAAAACAAACATCAGAATCGCTCCGACGAAAAGCCGGATCTGACCGATCTGCTGCGTGAGCCACCCCGTCAGTGGGATGGACACGGCATTGGCGGCGGCAAAGATCGTGATGACCCACGTTCCTTCATCGACCGACACCCCGAGATTACCCGAGAGGTTGGGCACCGCGACGTTCGCGATCGACGTGTCCAGAACGGTCATGAACGTCGCAAGCGCCACCACGATCGTGGCGATCACGAGCTGGCCGCCCTGCAGCGGCGGATGCTGGACCGGTACTGCAGGAGCGGCGGGAGACGTTGAACCCTGCGTCATAAACTGCGTTCTTGGGACTAGTTATCGTGAATTGGGGCGGTCCTGCCGGAGCGGGACGCACCATGGAAGCAGCTAAACCTGCTTCCCAGCATCCGTCGATGGCCGACGACCAAAACTTGTAAGGGTAGCGACGATCCATAGGGATTAAATGCTTACACCATAATGTGCCCGAAACGCATTTCTTTCGCCATCGATTTCGACAATACGGTCCCCCCGCGTCGGACCTGGTTTGGACACAAACCCTGCATTGGTTGTAGGCGCGTGGTTCGCCTCAGCACTTTTGACAGACGCCATCCGCACATCCAGCGACGAGCCCCAGCCGGGGTCTGTTGGTTCAGCAACGATACGGGGCGCCGGTGTCCCGGGCGCGGGCAGTGTGGCCCGTTAGTCGTTGTCTCCCGCAACGCCGCCTAACGGGCAACTCGTTGAGTGAAGCCCGTCATCCGATCGCGACAACCATGGCCGCGTCCAATACGCGACGTTACGTTCGCACGCAGATAGCAAGGCCTCAGAACACCGAAAAGACCTTGCTTCACGGCAAACGAGCCGAAATTTGTCCCGGCGATCAGCTCTTGTCGACCCTCATGCGACGTTCATGTTGTCGCAGCGAACGGCCGCAGTAGGGGATGGAAGCGGGCGGTCGGATGCCTTGGGGGTTTGACGAGACCCCAGTGTGACCATCACTTTTGGTGTCCTATTCCGTAAGCTGGCGACGTTATCCTATTGGGCGACTCCCGGCGCTCCTGCGCCGTGCCCACGAAGCGCTTCGGGTTTGGTCCTCGGACGGTACATCCAACGATATAGAACTTCCGCTCATGCATAGCCGTCACAACGCCGCTTTCACCGCTCTTCTGGCAGCCGCGCTGTTCGGTGCGACCACACCTCTGGCCAAGACCCTGCTCGGCTCTCTGTCGCCCTTCATGGTCGCGGGCCTGTTTTACCTTGGTAGCGGTGTTGGTCTCGCCTTCGGAATTCTCTTTCAGCGGTTCCGTCGCACGGCCGGTGAACGAGAAAACGAAAGCCGGATTCAGCCCGCCGAGGTGCCCTGGCTCCTTGGCGCAATCGCAGCAGGCGGCGTCGCGGGTCCTGCGCTGCTGATGCTCGGCCTCAGCACGACGCCTGCAGCGACCAGTTCCCTGCTGCTGAACCTTGAGGGCGTATTCACTGCGGTGATTGCCTGGGTTGTGTTCCGCGAGAATGTGGACCTGCAGATATTTCTCGGGATGGTCGCAATCGTGTTGGGTGGCGTTGTGCTGTCATGGCAGCCGGGTGACGCTGGCGTCGCGCCAGGTGCCCTGCTCGTCGTTGCAGCGTGCGTTGCGTGGGCAGTCGACAATAATTTGACGCGCAAGGTATCGGCGAACGACGCAATGGTCATTGCCTGTCTGAAAGGACTGGTCGCGGGCTCAGTCAATCTGTGCATCGCGCTGCTGCTGGGTGCACAGCTGCCCGGCATCGGCAAGATTGCGGCAGCCATGCTGACCGGCTTCGCTGGCTACGGCGTGAGCCTGGTTCTTTTTGTCGTCGCCCTTCGAAATCTCGGTACCGCCCGAACCGGCGCGTATTTTTCTGCCGCCCCAATATTCGGCGTCGGGCTATCCCTTATCCTCTGGCCCGAGGTCCCGCCGGTGTCTTTCTGGATTGCGGCTGCGCTCATGGCTCTTGGAATCTGGCTGCATATCCGTGAGCGGCATGAACATTCGCACACTCACGAGGTCCTGGACCATAACCATCGGCACCGGCACGACGAGCACCACCAGCACACACACGACTTCGAGTGGGACGGTGAGGAGCCGCACACGCATCCCCACCAGCACACACCTATTACTCACACGCACGCGCATTTCCCCGATATTCATCACCGCCACATCCACTGAGGCCACAGGCGAGTTCTCGCTTCGCCCCGGTGACGGCCGGTGCCTTCTGCAGCCGCGGCCAGAAAAGCGGTTCACCTTCAGACCCAACCTGATCCTCGACGTCGCTCCCAACCAGCTCTCCAGCTAGTGGCGGGGCCTCGCCGGCCACAGCTCGCGGGCCCGGTCTGCGGCGACGTGATCGTCTCGGCCATTCGCCAGGTTGGAGCGTGCGTGACGTGGCTCGCGTTCGAACTGGCTCCTTGTTAATCGAATGCCCTGCAAGCCAGGCGCTGGCGCACCTTGGCCCTTCAATTCCACGACAGGCAATCCGCTCCGCGCAAGAGCCGAAATCAAAATAGTTTGTA
>NZ_JARESU010000297.1:0-4120 GCF_046027075.1 Paraburkholderia sp. RL18-085-BIA-A
GCCTTCGCCACGCATTTACTGGAGGCCGGCACCGACGTGCGCCGGATCCAGCTGCTGATGGGCCATAGGTCCCTTTCGACCACTTCGCGCTACTTACGAATCGCGACCAGCACCGTGTGCGCGACCCCGAGTCCCTTCGACCTGCTGCCGCATCCCGTACCCATCCCGCCGGCGCCCACACCGCCCGCATACTTCTGAAGCCGGCGATGCGCCCGGCGCTCGAGGTGGCGGACAGCTTCAGCGCAGAATATCGAGTAGTCGACGTATCGGCTTTGTTCACTTGTCGAGGTTGAGGCGCGCACCGCATCAAGCTGGTGGGACACTCATCGAGAACGCATCTGTTTCACCAAAGATGGAGCTCTGCCCTACATCGCGACATGTGCGCTGAGAGCGTATCCAAATGCCAACACGGAGCTGATCGCCCGAGCACTTTAATGAGCCAAGCATGTGGTCATCTCACCTGCACTATGAACTCGGCAAGCAAATTCACGCCGGCTTCTTTCGTCTTACCCCTTTTGGGCAGGATATAGTGCTCCGCACTATCCTGAACTTCAAGGTTGGTGAAGCCCCAAGAAGAAAAACTTTGGACTCCGGAGCCGCGAGCAGAATAGATCGCTGCGATCCCTCATTTCTTGCGATCAGAAGAAGCGGCATCAGCAATGAGGCGTACGGGAAAATACACGGCCATCCGGAAGGTCATGCGGGTTTCGATGATTTCCTCGTCGGCGGCGCACGAGAGGTCGGCAATTGCGCGAAGCGAGCTCCCGCGCACCAATTCGCGTCCTGAATCTGCTTGGCGAAGAATGGCAAGCTATCCCGGATACACTCAGGGAGGACATTCTCGAAGGGGCTGCCACATCATTGAGCTACCGACATGAATAATTAACCCAAACTGGAAGCTGAGCGAAGGCCCGAATCATACTGCGCAGATGGGAACTCATGCTGAACGAATTGAAATGCCATTCAACGCCTAGGAAATGTCCGCTTCAACCGGACAAGGCCGCCCGTTCAAGCTGACGCAATTGACGATGCCCACGATAGGCGGGCCTCTGAACTGCGTCGGACAACTTCGCGTTTTTCTTTCCAAAGAACGAAGGTCGCCTGTATATCAATTCCCGCAAGTCCTGCCTTCGCGTGATTTGGGTAACGCCCGCCCCAATCCCGTAGCCCTCCCATGATTTCGTCATTCGGTTCGACGCGTCCGCGAGACGACGCTAACCGGCGCGCACCTCTTGACTGAGACCGGCGAACTCCGTACTGACATCGGCTGGCAGTTCTGCCTTGACACTATACCGCGCAAACGGTTCGTTGTCCCCGTACGGCAGTTGGGCGTCGATAAATGTCATCAGTGCCGCCTTGAAGTTCTCGGACGAGAATCGCTCGGCGTTGGCGCGGCATTGTCGTGGATCGAACAGGCTGGCGTTTTTCTCAAACCGGATGATCGCCCCCATTAGCGACTCCGGTGTCTGCTCTCCGAAGAAAACGCCAGTGGGCCGCTCAAGCGGCAAGCCGACAACCGACTCAAGCACCCCTCCCTTGCCGAACGCGATGACCGGGGTTCCGCATGCCTGAGCTTCGACCACGGCGATTCCAAAGTCCTCTTCGGCCGCAAACACAAACGCGCGTGCTCGCCGCAGGTGATCGACAAGAACACCGGACGGCTGTTGACCCAGAATGGTCACGTTCTCTGCAGCCAGCGACCTGATCCGTTTCATCTCGGGACCATCTCCGATCACAACGAGCCGGCGTTGGGGTATCCGCGAAAAGGCTTGGACAATCAGATCGATCCGTTTGTAGGGCACCATGCGTGAAGCTGTGACATAAAAGTCATCCTTTTGCGTGCTCATCGTCATGTTTTTCAAATCGACAGGCGGATAGATCACCGTTGCTTCGCGTTGATACGCTTTTCTGATCCGTCGCGCGATGAACTGTGAATTGGCAAGAAGGTGATCGACTCCGTTGGCCGAGCGCGAATCCCAGCCGCGGACGTAATGGAGCAGAACACGTGCCATGACAGATTTGAGTCCAGTTGCCAGATGAGCCTCTCTAAGATACTGATGCTGCAGGTCCCACGCATAGCGAATTGGTGAATGGACGTAGCTGACGTGTATCTGATTCGGCCCCGTAAGAACACCTTTTGCCACTGCATGCGAACTTGATATCACGAGATCATAGGCGGACAAGTCGACTTGTTCGATAGCGATTGGCATCAAGGGCAGATATGCGCGATAACGCCTTCGGGCAAAAGGCATTTGCTGGATAAACGAGGTTTTGACGGATTTTCCCTTCACGCAATCACGGTCTTCAAGAAAATCTACAATTGCAAAGATGTCCGCCTTAGGGAAGCATTCGATGATATTTTTCAGAACCTTCTCTGCACCGCCCGAAACCACCAACCAATCGTGAACGATAGCAACTTTCACTTCGACCCTCCGGTTTGGAGACAAGAGGGGGCGCGCATTTCGGCACCAGTGCGCGCCCGCGGCCGAGTCTTCACATTCAAATACAACCTGTTGATCATTCGGATCGCAAATAGTACATGGGGAATGACAATGGGAACTTTTCCATGGGGTGAAGGATAGGCTCCGCACAAAGCATAAAAATGTCCCCGGCAGGAATTAGTGCATTAATGTCCGAATCCGCCGAAGGCGTTACAAATTCAATCGACCGCCGGGAAATTATTCCAATCTGCTTGCTGTAACAACCTGATACAAAACGGTATGGGCGCGACAGATTGGTGGCCGTTCGTCTTGGAAACACCCGGTTGACGATCCTGCGGTACTCGCTGCCGGAAGTCTGCGGGGTTCCACAAAGGTGCAACGTGTCCATGGACGGCACTTCGGCACGCCGCGTACCGCAATGGATGAGACAGTTGAGTGGTCGAGCGATTTTTTACAATGCATGTCGCTGCAGTCACATAACGCCCGTCCACCACGGCCTCCCGACGCTATCTGAATCCCCTGATTGGCACGCAAGAAGGAACCGCTCACCTTCGAACCATGATCCTCTTTCGTGTAGGTTCTCGCCCCGAAAGCGTTTTCCTCGATTATGAAATAGCACGTTCTGCCGGGGTTCTTGCCCTTGTTATCCGTAATCAGATCGATCTGGAAGCCGACAGTTCGGTTCGCAACCACCTCAAACTGGGTGTCGGCGTTGTAGTCGTCAGACCACAAATAAATCGCCGACGACCCCGTCGGTTGCGTAACTTTCGATTCGATCGTGTTCCTCTCCACGAGGCCGCACCCGCTATCGTGGAGTTGGCCAACCTCAATGGCGTAGAAAGGGCGCGATGCGGAGAGTGAAAACGTCATCGTGTTGTCGGTCCTCAGGATTACCCACATCTCTATGAGTGAAGAGAGGATTGCCGTCACCGATCGCGACGTCCGGATGGGATCGCCCGCTGAACTGTATGTACCGCCTCCCCGCGATTGAGCACATGCTGCAATTCGGCGCGAAACGCCGGATTGGTGAGGTAGTCGATCAGGTAAATCGTCCGGAACAGACGCCCGATATGGACACCGCCATCACTATCAGGCGAGAAAGACTCACAACATTCAGTCGGTGATGTACTACGTGCTCGACAGCGGCAACGATACGTTCGGCATTATGATAAACGGTTCGCAAATCAATCCATCGTATAGCGCATTTACGTGGGATTGCACGGCTGGTATTTGCCTGGAACGTTCAACGAAACGTACTTTGGACGGAGCGTATCGAATAGTATCTTTTCTTGAGGACGTTCGGCGACGTATCGATACAGGATAGACCTCATCCCGCCTTGAACCAGTTTCGAGTTAGCATTCAAGTCTTCTCCTGCGCACAGTTTTGCCGAGTCGGCGACAGAAAGCTTCCACGCCTTGCGGAAATACGGATCGTCCAACGATTGACCGCTCGAGCTCCGTCGCGCAGACTAGCGGCCTTATCTTCTGCGAAGAAACGGTTCTTCCGGTTCCGGCGGCCGTCTACGGGCGAGAAAACGGCGTTGGCGCGTACGAGGTTATCGCATTGAAGTCTGTGGAACCGGTTTGGCCGGTATTCCGGAGGTTTTGGCGAAATTTGTCCGTCCGCGGAATTCTTACCTTGAGATGGCCCGACGAAGCTTTCCGGCGTGCTCTCCTGC
>NZ_JARESU010000298.1:0-4104 GCF_046027075.1 Paraburkholderia sp. RL18-085-BIA-A
TAATGCGCTCGTTTTCAACTCCCGTTACGAGAGAGAAAACGCTAAGCGCTCCTTTCCAGGATATCGCCCGCCTGGCCTGACTTCCCCGGAAAAATCGACCAGCCGATTACGGGTATCAAATCATTCGCGCCGCTTGCTCTGGAGTCGAGACCTCGCGGCTTCGATCGACTGGTGCAATTTCGCCTGCAACTGCTCCCGTGGAGGCAGCACGGTCAGATACTCGGCGACATGAATACCGCTTTTATCAAGCTCCAGAAGTTCGATCTGCTCCTGCTTCTTGCCTGCACACAGGATGATGCCCAGCGGCGGTTCCTCGTCTGGCTCCCGCTCATGCTTCGCGAGCCAGCGCAAATACAGTTCCATCTGGCTTTTGTACTCGGCCTTGAACGCGCCCAACTTGAGTTCGATTGCGACAAGCCGTCGGAGCTTGCGGTTGTAAAAGAGAAGATCGATGTAGAAATCGTCGTGATCAATCTGCAGGCGCTTCTGACGAGCCACAAACGTGAAACCGGCACCCAGTTCGAGAAGGAACTGTTCCATCTCGCGCAGGATGGCATCCTCCAGGTCCTTTTCGAGGTAGTGATCATTGAGACCAAGAAAATCCAGCACATAGGGGTCCTTCAGCAACGTGTCGGGAGACACACGTCGTTCTTCCCTCAGCAGCGCAAGATCCTGCCTGATTGCATCGTCGGGTTTCCGCGAGATTGCGCTCCGCTCAAAAAGCATCGAGTCGATGCGCTGCTGCAACTGTCGCGTGGACCAGCGCTCGATCCGGGCCAGTCCCATATAAAAATCGCGCTTGACTGGGTCGTCGAGGTAGATCAGCGTCTTCAGGTGCGTCCAGCTCAATTCTCTCCGCACTGCGGAGAGAATCGCTTCGTCCGCAAAAACCTCCGCAAGGCGCACACAATGACGCAGCTGCTTGTCGCTCCAGCCGCGACCGTATTCTGCAGTAAGCTGGCGGGCCAGCGACGCAATCACCTGCTGGCCGTACTCCGCGCGAGAGCCGCGCAACACCTCTGCCTGAACACGATGTCCCACCTGCCAGTACAGGAGTGTCAGTTCCGCATTGACCGCAGCCGCGGCCCGCTCACGCGCTGAATCAATCAGCCGTCGGACTTCGTCAAGCAGGGAGGAAGGCGTCAGGTCGTTCATACTTTCACGTTCAGGTCAGCGAGGTTAGCGCGTTAAATTACTGTGGGGAGGCCCATTCCTTTCAATTCCAGCAGGGAGCACGCAGCCGACGGATTGGAGATTGTCTCCGCGGTGCGGAGACAATCTCGCGGATACCCGCTGGGCCTCGCGGCGCCAGCTTCCCGGGGTGAGCCAGCCCGCCGGCCATATCTCGCGAATGTCTGCGGGACCGGCAACCGACTCGACCGGCCATGCCGGCACTCGCCGGCTTCAACCCGATGTCCGTCGCAAGCTCGAGCCCGATTCGGCGGGCCATGCACGGAGAAGAAGCCACGGCGGCAGGATGGGGAAGAGGCTGAGCCACCCGCTTCGATCCCTTCACCGGTGCCGTACTTTCCGCGTTGCCATATACGCGTCAAACAGGCCTGCATGCAGCCGGCTGAGTTCATGGCGCAGGTTCACCAGTTCGTGCTGGTCGCCTTCATGTTCCCGGCGCAGGATCTCACCCAGCAGCGCCATCGCCCGCGACGACGCCTGGTCGCGCTGCACGCGCGCCTCGCCCAGCCGGGCCGCCAGTGCCGGCTTGACCACCAGCAGCCACGCCGGAAACCACGCGTAATCGTCCGTCTCGCCCGCGCCCGGAAACTCCGCATCGAAGCGCTGGCGTAGCGCGTCAAGCGAAGCGTCGCGGAGCATGGACAGTAATGCCGCGAACCGCGGAGGTGCCAGCCACGCCAGTTCCGCGAGCAGCGGCCATGCGGCCTCCAGTCCACCTGTCCGGTAGCGCACCTCGGTCATCCACGCGAGGGGCGCCGGGATGCGCCACCACGATTCAATGCCCTGGACCGCGTCACTCGCGGCCGCCCAGTCGCCCGCCAGCAGCCACAGCGGTGCACAATGGCTGTCGGCATCGGCACGGAGAAAGGCCAGCGTCGCGGCCCGGTCGGCGAGCGCTCGCCAGCACAGGGCGAGCCATGCGTGAACCGTCTGCTTGGGCAGCACCCGCCGGGCGGCGGGCACCACGTCGTCCTCGAGGTGACGGCGCGCGATGGCCAGCGCCGCATGGTCCGCCAGGGGCGCGGTCGATCCGCGCCCGAGTTCGAGTTCGCGAACCAGCACGTTCATCGCGGGCAGTGCACCGTCGTCCGGGTATCCGCCGGCGAGCAGCGCCAGTGCGGTGCGAGCGGACACCGCATCGCGCCGCTGCAACTGCTCCAGCACGTCATTGCGCAACATCACGTCACGGCTGTCGGCAAAGATATCCAGTTGCTTCACGGTCTGCTGCATGGTCATCGCGCTCAGAAAAGTTGCCTTTCAGGACGGGCCAGATTAGCCCACTTCACCGTGCTGCGGAAGGTGCGGCCGTCTTCGCCGACTGACTCGATGATCACGCGCCGGCCGCCCGCTTCGGCGATCACGCGCACCGTGCGCTCGCCGTATCGCATCAGCGCGCCGATCGGGGGGCAGGCCGGGGCCTGGCGACGCGTCCGCCCGGTTCGTCCTTTCCCCTCTTTCCGCGGGCGGCGGCTGGCTGCCATGCTGACTACCCCCGCTTGCGGCGTGCCGCCGTCTTGCCGGATGGCGTGGAGGTGGCCGGCGCCTTGCGCGGCGGGCCCGGTGTCCGTGCCGGACGGGCCGCGGCTGGGCGTGCCGGGGCACCCTTCGCGCGAACGGGTCGCGTTGCGTGGGCATCGGCCTCGCGCCGTGCCGTCAGCTGTCCTTGCAGCGTCGCGTTCGTGGCCTGGACGGCCTCGAGCCGTCCCTGCAGCACGCCCGTCTGATGGCGGGCGTCACCCAGTTGCGCCTGCAGCGCCTCGAGCGCGCGGCGATGGTCCACCTCGCGCCGGTCGGCCCGCTTCGTCGTCTCGTCCAGTTCCTTCTGCAGCTTCGCGGCGGCGCCGCGCTCGCGGTCGATCTCGAGCAGGGCGCGCTTCTCGGATGCCCGGAGCCGCTCCTCCGCACGGTCAGCCGCTTCCCGCAACTTCTCCAGATCCCGCGAGAACCCTTCTCTCACCGCCACAATCTCGCGATCGCGCGCCGCCAGCGCCGCGCTCCTCCGCTCGAGTTCCGCCTCCAGCGCCTGACGCTGCGCATGACCTTCGGCCTGCGCCTTGTCCAGATCCCGCACCTCGACCTGCGCGGCCAGCAGCGCGGCGGTGCGCTGCTCGAGCGCCGTCTCCACGCGTCCCAGTTCGTCGCGGGCGGCGGCAACCGCCTGCTGCGCCTCCGCGCGCTGCGCCTCGACCTCGTCGCGCAACGCGTCGAGCGCGGTCCCGGCTGACGCGGTCGCCCGTGTCCAGAGGGTGGCGACCAGTTCACCGGCGGCCGCACCGAGATCGGCGGGCAGGTCGGGATGCTCGATGCGCACCCGGCTCTTTTCGCGCAGTTCGGCCCAGAACTCACCCAGCACCGCGGTCGGCGTGCTCATGCTGCCGCGCTTCACCAGCTGGTAGAGCCGGTTGGCGGTGGGCGTGAGGCCGAACCGGAAAAACATGAGCGCGCAGACCTCGCGGTAGAGCTCGCGGGTTTTGGGAAATTCGGCCTTCAGGCGGTCGATTTCGGTGGCAAGACGGGTTTCGTCGCGCGGGACGTCAGACATGGGCGTCAATTCCTGAGTTTTTCACAAACAATATAGCGTAAACCGCTTCATATCTAACGATCACCGCTCACTATTTTGACATTAATCCTGTAATGTTGATTTTTTATAACCTGTGGGTCGCATAATTACGTCTACGCCAGCACCCCGGACCGCCGCCCCTCCTGACCATGACCACCGCCCTGCCCGCCCCGCGTCCGCTCGATGCGCTAGACCTGTCCCCCGACCTGGATGGCCGTCACGGCACGAACCGCGTAGACGGACGCAGGCAGGTCGCCGCTGACACCGATGTCGACGCACTTCGCGCGTGGCTCGCCCGCTTTGCCGAGACGAAAACCACGTTTGACAACTACCGCAAGGAAGCCGAACGGCTA
>NZ_JARESU010000299.1:0-4094 GCF_046027075.1 Paraburkholderia sp. RL18-085-BIA-A
AAAGCAAAGGTAGTGCAGCCCGAACTTTACCGCGACATCGTTATTGCGACAGAACCTGACGAGGTCGCGCGGCGTGACCAGAAGAAGCTCGGCGCGCGCCTTGCCCGCGCCGGCTTCGCGCTGGGCAAGACGCTCGAGACCTTCAACTTCGATCTTCTACCCAAGCTCAACCGCGCCCATATCCACGATCTGGCCACTGGCCGCTACATCGACGAGAAGGTCTGCGTTCTGATGGTCGGCCAGATTGGCGTCGGCAAGTCGCACCTGGCTCAGGCTCTTGGCCACTGCGCCGCTCGCCAGGGGCGCGACGTGCTGTTCATCTCGCAGACCGATCTGCTCAAGAAGCTGCACGCAGCGCGCGCCACCGGCATATACGAACGCAAGTTCCAGCAGTTCGTGCGCGTCCCTCTGCTGATCGTCGGCCGACACCGACGCCACCGCCGACGCTGCCACCACCACCGCCGACGCCAATGCCAATGCCAATGCGCGGCGCGTTTCCATCAGGCGCTTCAGGCCGACCAGCGTTTTCGGATGCAACTGATGCGCGTCGTCGATGAACAACGCGACCGGCTTCTTCCGTTTGCGGATCAACGCGCGCAGCGCGCGTTCGCGGCGCTCAGCAACGGCGACCTACACATCTACACCGGCACGTCTCTCTCAGAAGCTTTTATCTTGATGGTGGCGCGCGCGAAACGCTTGATGCTAACGCGCTTTTCAGCCCCCGGCCTCCCCGTTCAACGCTACTTCGGATCGGTGAAGCGCGTCTGCCGCAAACCGGTTTGTTGCTCCCGCTTTGCAAATTCCTCGCGTGCGGCCAGCATCGCGGGCTGGTGCTCCACGGCCCAGCTGTGGAGTGACCGTAGTGGCACGATCAACGACCTTCCGAGGTCCGTCAGCTCATAGTCCACACGCGGTGGAATGGTCGGATACATCGTCCGGCTGACCAGGCCGTCCTGCTCCAGGCTTTTCAGGGTGAGCGTGAGCATGCGCTGTGAAATGCCTTCGATCAGGCGCGCGATCTGGTTGTAACGCATCGGCCCGTTCGACAACGAGCCGACCACCATCACCGTCCATTTGTCGCCGATGCGGGCGAGCGTAGGGATCACTTCCCGGCACCCCTCGCGGGAATCCGACGCCTCAGTGGCGCGAACAGGAATGTTCGTATCAGACAAAAAAGTGCCTCCTTGTGCGAACTTTTTCAGCCTCTATCATAGCGTAACGAACAAAATGTTCCTTACTGCGAGGTCCGGAGCGGCGCGGGCGATCCCTGTGCTGCCCCGTCCTCAGATCCCGGAGAAGAAATTTGAAACTATTGCACATTGATTCCAGCATCTCAGGCGCCCAGTCCGTCAGTCGCCAACTGTCAGCCAGTATCGTGACCCGCCTCAGGGACACCTCGCCGGGTCTCGGGGTCAGCTATCGTGATCTGGCTGCCGGGCCTGTGCCGCATCAGTCACCGGCGACCCGGTTCGCCAAGCTGAAATCACTATACGAGGCCGGCGCGCTGGCCGGCGAGATTGGGGAGATGGTAGCGGCCGCCATACAGGGTGGTGCCCAGGTCGATGCTTCAGCGCAGGATGAAGTTGCGGCAACTAACGTCGCCCTGGACGAGTTCCTTGCCGCCGATATCGTCGTCATCGGCGCACCGATGTACAACTTCGGCATTCCGAGTCAACTAAAGGCCTGGATCGACTGCCTGGCCGCGCCGGGCAAGACCTTCAGCTACACCGCGACGGGCGTGGAAGGCCTCGCCGGCAGTAAGAAGGTGATTGTTGCATCGTCGCGTGGCGGGTTCTACTCCGCGTCGTCGCCGATGGCCTTCATGGATCACCAGGAGACGTTCCTGTCGAACTTCTTCGGGTTCATCGGCATCACCGACATGAACTTTGTACGCGCCGAAGGGGTCAACACAAGTCCTGAGCAGCGGCAGCGCGCGCTCCAATCCGCCCTGGCTGAAATCGCCGTCCTGAAGGCTGACGTGTCCGAGCAACTGAACCAGGAGAAAACGAGGCCCGCGTCGAAGGGGCAGTGAACAGCGTGCAATTGACAACAAGGTGGGCTGCAATGAAATCGTTGAATCAGGAAGACTGGATTTTGCTCGAAAGCGGATTACTTCCAGTAAGAACGGTCGATATCGAGACCCCGCGTCTCGGAGACGCACCGCTTGCGATGACGTACCGGACAGGTGGTCCGGTCGATGCGCCAGCAATTGTTCTACTTCACGGTATCGGTTCGAGTTCCGCGGGGTATCGTGCCCAGCTGGCCGGTCTCCAGGACAGCTTTCGGGTCGTGGCATGGGACGCCCCGGGTTACGGTCAGAGCGCACCATTGCGGGTTGCTACACCGGGCGTTGAGGACTATGCCGACGCGCTCATGGGCCTCATGTCGGCACTTGACATCGGCACCGCTACCATTGTCGGCAGTTCGTGGGGAAGCGTGATTGCCGCCGCCTTTGAGAATCGCTATCCGGAGGCAACCCGCTCGCTGGTTCTGTCGGCACCAAATGTCGCGCGCGGACATCTACAGGGCGAGGCGAAGTCCCGAGAAGTTGAGGCGCTTCTGCATGCGGGCAAGGCGATGTCGCCGTCCGATAGGGTGGCCATGGTTGACCTGCTTGTTGCGCCAGACACGCCCTCCGCCGTTCGGGATCATGTATTGCGGTTGGCTGACGCAGTCACGCCGGCTGGCTGGGCTCACGCAGTGTATATGGTCTTCTCGGCTTCCACCCCGCCTCTGGTCGCGGCAGCGACGGTGCCTGTATCAATCGTCGTTGGCGACCGTGACCGGATGGCGCCGATGGACGAGCACGCGCTGAAGCTGCATACGGCGGCCCCTGCCTCGATCCTCCACGTACTGGAGGACATCGGTCACGTTCCAA
This sequence comes from Paraburkholderia sp. RL18-085-BIA-A, assembly GCF_046027075.1. NCBI lineage: Bacteria > Pseudomonadati > Pseudomonadota > Betaproteobacteria > Burkholderiales > Burkholderiaceae > Paraburkholderia > Paraburkholderia sp. RL18-085-BIA-A. Next base: position 2,879 of record NZ_JARESU010000299.1, read on the forward strand.
AGCTTGAGGCTCCCGGCCGATTCAACCAGATCCTGCGCAACGCGGCGCGCGTAGCCGACTCGTAACTTCAACTGACCGAGGCGGCGACGGCTTCCTTCCAGACAAGTGTGCCGTCAGCGTGCACGGCGGCGCAGATTGGCTCCCTCGCCGTGCCGTGCCCGAAGGCGAGCGGCAGTGCACCGAGCAGCGCTGCGCATGTCGTCTTCAGGATCGGCCTGAAGCACATCAGGCTGGCGCGATAGATCGCATCGCGCGGCGACAGTCCTTTGCGCGACGCGTCGATAGCGAAACCCACCATCATGATCGCGTTCTGCTTGACGATGCCGATCAGCAGGATGGCGCCGATCAACGACATGACTGTGAACTCGACGTGAAACAGCATCAACGCGAGCAACGCGCCGACGCCGGCCGAGGGCTGCGTCGCTAGAATCGTCAGCGGATTGTGCGTAACTTTCGTAAAGCATGCCGAGCACGATATAAATATATAAACGGCCCGCGATCGTGACATTGCCATGCACGCCGGGCTTTATACCGAACCCTCGCTCGCCAACCAGGTACCGCATAGCACCCAGAAGTCACCGCCATTTATGGAGAAATTGCACGGCATCGTGCCCGCTATATATTGCGGGTCTCGCGATATATACGACACGGAACGGCGCGCTCGGCGGCTGCCTGAAAGGCACAGACCGGCCATGAACGGACAGTTGCTGCGGTGGTCCGGTTTGGGGACAATGCCTTCGCTTAACTAATTTCTATCCGCCATCTTGCGGAAACCCTTCACCATCTGGAACCAAAAACGTAGAGGCTTTTTATGGCAGGTGGACACATCGAAGCCATTATGTTCGACTTCGATCTAACGTTGGCCGACTCGTCTAGCGGAATTGTGGAATGTACACGCTACGCCTTACGGACATTGGGAGTCACGGAAGTCGAGAGTGGGCGCATTCGCTCCGTTATTGGCCTGACCTTACATGCAATGTTTCGAACGTTGACCGGAAATGGAGAGCCGGAAAGCGCGGACGAATTTGCGCGTCTGTTTGTCGAGCGCGCGGACGAGGTCATGGTGTCGTCGACGCAGATCTATCGGGAGGTTCCTGATCTGTTCGAACAGTTGCGGGGCCAGGGCATAAACGTGGCGATCGTGTCGAGTAAGTTCCGCTACCGCATCGAGGCTATTCTAGACGCCGCCCAGTTGCGGCCGCTGGTGGACGTGATC